>JADFIM010000102.1 GCA_022566725.1 Planctomycetota bacterium | reverse complement strand
CGGGAATGTGACGGGAGGTACCTTCTAGATGGACTTGCACTGGCATCGGCGCCGGCATGGCTGCCCGCATGGCTGAAGGTCTAACGCGCATCCGTCTGCCATCGGGCGGCTGGTGGGAGTTTTTCACCAGACCGCGGTGGCGGCATGTCCGGGAGTGGCAGTCCCAGTGTGTCGAGGGGTCAGGTTCCGTATCACCGGAGGGCGCCCTGGCGTCTCTGACCACCGCATGGAGCTTTGCCGACGAGGTCAGCGTGGACGCTATCTCCCGCCTCGACGAATCCGACTTGATCGTCGCACTGGAGGCGTTCCATCGGCAGGTAGTCCCTTTCCTGGACCGGACCGACGAGCAAGGATTGGCGCAGGCCCTATTCGCGGGCCTACTCGGGGGGCGGGTCCCGTCGGAGGTCAGCGAGGTCCACCTCATGGCGGCCACCGGGTGGAGCTGGCACACGCTTCAGGAGACGCCGGCCGACGTTGTCAGGATGATGGCGATCTACAGCGCGGTGGCGCAGGCCGTGGAACGCGGCGGCTCCATCGATTTTCCTGCGCAGGGGGCCGAGAGATATGCAGGCTGACTCTCCCTCACGGCAGCTATCGAGGCTGCGAGCGAACGCCGCCTTGACGAAGAGATCGTCCCGGTTGTTGGTCCACCTGACTATGCGCACGTTCAAATGAGCGATGACGGGCCGCGGCCGGACCAGTCGCCCGAGGCGCTGCGCAAGCTCAAGCCATACTTCGACCGTCAGGCGGGCACTGTTACCGTTGGGAATACATGCCCGGTCACGGATGGGGCGGCCGCGCTGCTGCTGGCCAGCGAAGAAAGAGCGCGTGAACTGGGCATAAAGCCGCTGGGCTATCTGGGCGGTTGGGCCTATGCGGCGCTTGACGGGCAGCGCATGGGTCTGGGGCCGGTCTATGCGACTGCGAAACTCCTGGATCAGATCGATCTGCAGCTCGACGCGTTCGACCTGATCGAACTCAATGAGGCGTTCGCTGCCCAAGTGATCGCCAACGAACGAGCCTTCGCGTCTTCGACCTTCGCCAAGGAGCACCTTGGCCGAGACAAAGCGATCGGGGAGCTGGATCGGCAGCGCCTCAACGTCAACGGAGGTGCGGTTGCGATCGGTCATCCGGTGGGCGCGACCGGGACGCGGCTCGTCCTGACACTGCTTCATGAATTGCGGCGGCGCGAGAAGCAGCGCGGGCTGGCCACGCTGTGCGTCGGTGGCGGCCAAGGCGCCGCGGTCGCCCTGGAGGCGGCCTAGCCATGAGCAACGCCTGGACGAAAAGTCTTGACAGCGACCGGATCGCCTGGGTCACCTTCGATCTTCCCGACGGAAAGGTGAACAAGTTCACGGCGTCCGCACTGGCTGAACTCAGCGCGATGCTCGATCAGCTTGCTGCTGAGGAGGCGATCAAGGCGATTGTGATCCGTAGCGGTAAGGAGGCCAATTTTATTGCGGGGGCAGACATCAACGAGCTGGCGCGGATCAAGGATGTCCGGGACGGGAAGGCCAAATCCCAGGCCGGTCATGCGGTGTTCGCCAAGCTGGCGGCGCTGCCGATCCCAACGATCGCGGCGATCCACGGCCCGTGCCTCGGCGGCGGTCTGGAGATGGCCCTGGCCTGTCAATACCGCCTGGTCACCGACCATCCGACAACGAGTCTCGGCTTGCCGGAGGTGAACTTGGGAATCATCCCCGGGTGGGGCGGTACGCAGCGGCTGCCGCGATTGATCGGGCTGACGCCGGCCTTGAAGATGATTCTTACCGGGAAGCCTGTTGATGGCCGGGGCGCCTACAGGATGGGCCTGGCCGACGCGATCGCAGCGCAGGCATTCCTCAAGGATGAAACCCGGCGATTCATCAACGAAGTTCTGACCCGCCAGGGACGGCGCGAGGTCGTGCGGCGGCGCCGAAGACGCCAGCCGCTGTTGATGCGCATGCTCGCCTACACGGCGATCGGACGCCGGGTCATCTACCGGCAAGCACGCAGGCAGCTCGTCAAGCGGACCAAGGGTCACTATCCCGCGCCGGTGGAAGCGCTGCGGGTGATCGGCGAAACCTATCGACGGCGATCGGCATCCAGGAATCTTTCGATCGAGATGGAAGCGTTCTCAAGACTCGCGTGCACGCCGATCAGTCGCAATCTCGTTTGGCTCTTCCAGGCAAGCCAGCGAATGAAGAGTGCCGGCGCGTCGTCGTCGGGCCGCGAGCCTGCGCCGGTGCGCTGTGCCGGCGTGGTCGGGGCGGGGATCATGGGCAGCGGCATCGCCTGGGCGCTGAGCAACGCAGGCATCAGCGTTCGCATGATGGACGTCAGTTGGGACGCTGTTTGCAAGGGGATGGGCGCAGCGGCGGGCATGTACCGCGCCCTGGTGAAGCGCCGAAAGATGACCGCGGGCGAAATGAACCTTGCCATGCACCGCATTTCCCCCACGATTGACTACACCGGATTTGCCGGTGCGGATGTGGTCGTGGAGGCGGTCGCTGAGGACTTGGAAATCAAGAAACGGGTCCTTGCCGAGATCGAGAAGCACGTGCGCAGCGACACCATCATCTGCACCAACACGTCGTCGCTGTCGCTTCGAGAATTGGCCGGCGCGCTGAAGCGCCCCAAGCGCTTCGTCGGGCTGCACTTTTTCAATCCGGTCAACCGCATGACGTTGGTTGAGGTGATCGCGACCCGCAAGACTTCGCAAGATACGCTCATCGCTGCGGTGGAGTTGGTCAGGCGATTGGGGAAGACGCCGATCGTCGTCGGCGAGTGTGCGGGGTTCCTGGTCAACCGCATCCTGCTGCCATATCTCATCGAGTCGGCGTGGATGTTCGAGGAGGGTGTTGAGGCACAACGAATCGATCGGCTGCTGGAGGGCTTCGGTATGCCCATGGGGCCGATCACATTGGTTGATGAAGTCGGTCTCGACGTCGGCTGCAAAGTAGCGAAAGTGCTTGAGGCTGCTTATGGGTCGCGGATGCATGTGCCGGGCGCGCTTAGCGCCGTCGCCGAATCCACTAACACCCTGGGCCGGAAGACCGGGGCCGGGTTCTACCTGTATCGCAACGGTCAGAAGAAGCCGAACCGAGAGGTTGCCCGGCTCGCCGAGCAGGTCCGCAACCAGGAGGGCGTTCCCGCTCGCGAGTTGACCGACGACGAGATCGTCGATCGAGCCATACTCATCATGGTCAATGAAGCGGCGAGATGCATCGAAGAGGGTGTCGTGGATGACCCCGAAGCGCTGGATCTGGCGATGGTCATGGGCACCGGATTCGCGCCCTTCCGCGGCGGTTTACTGCGTTACGCGGATCAGCGCGGCATCGATGAGATTATGCGGCGCCTCAGCGAATTCGCGGCGACCTTCGGTGATCGCTTCAAACCGGCTCCCCTGATTGAAAAGATCGCCGGCAACGGAGGCCACTTCTATCAAGATCACGCGGCATAACAAGGACGGATGATCATGTCGCACCAAACACTCAAACTGGCGAAAGAAGCAGCAGCCGGCCACGAAGAGCAGTTGCTCATTGGCACTGCTGGTATGAACCGGGGCCAGCGTGCCGCGATGGAGGTGGCCGAGTCGGCGCGCGACCAGGGTGATGGCAAGGGCGGTTTCGCGGCTCAGCTCTGTCTGGGACGTTTCGATCCCGCGATGCTGACACCGTTTCCCAAGCAGTCGGATTCGGACCGACGCATCGGCGATGAGATGGTGCGAGCGGTTTCGGTGTTCCTCACCGACCACCTCGATCCTGACGAAGTCGATGAAACGCGGACCATCCCCCAAGAGGTGATCGAAGGTCTCAAGCGCCTGGGCGTCTTTCGCATGAAGGTGCCCCAGGAGTACGGCGGGCTCGGCTTCTCGCAGGTCAATTACAACCGAGTGATCATGGCGATTGCCTCCTATTGCGGCTCAACCGCCGTGCTCGTGTCCGCGCATCAATCGATCGGCGTTCCGCAGCCGTTGAAGATGTTCGGCACCGAAGCGCAGAAGTCTAAGTACCTGCGGCGCATCGCTGGGGGCGAGCTGTCTGCGTTCGCCCTGACCGAGGCGGAGGTCGGCTCCGACCCGGCACGCATGACCACGACCGCAAAGCTCAGCGATGATGGGGCTCATTACATCCTCAACGGCGTCAAGCTGTGGACCACGAACGGCCCGATTGCACAGTTGATCGTCGTGATGGCCCAAACCGCGGCGAAGGTGTCTCGAGGCAGAGCATGTCCGCAGATCACCGCCTTCATCGTCGAGGCGGACAGCCCCGGCGTGGAAGTGACTCACCGCTGCGACTTCATGGGCCTGCGGGGGATCCAGAACGGCTTGATTCGGTTTGACAACGTCAAGGTGCCTGCCGAGAACGTGATCTGGGGCGAGGGCCTCGGGTTGAAGCTGGCGCTGAAGACGCTCAACACCGGCCGGCTCACCCTTCCCGCCGCCTGCACTGGTATCGGCAAACAATGCCTCTCGATCGTGCGGCAATGGGGCAATGATCGCGTCCAATGGGGCTTGCCGATCGGCCGGCACGAAGCCGGCAGTCAGAAGATCGCCTTTATTGCCTGCACGACGTTCGCGATGGAGGCTGTGACCTGGCTCACCTCGCACTGGGTGGACCAGGGCTTGGACATCCGCATCGAGGCGGCGATGGCCAAGCTCTTCTGCACCGAGGCGACCTGGGAGATCGTTGACCAAACGATGCAGTTGCGCGGCGGTCGTGGCTATGAGCGAGCCGCGTCGCTACGAGCCCGTGGAGAGGCAGCGTACCCCGTCGAGCGCATGATGCGGGATTGTCGCATCAACACCATCATCGAGGGGACCTCTGAGATCATGCGCCTGTACCTGGCGCGCGAGGCGCTGGATCCGCATCTGAAGCTTGCCGCCGACCTGCTCCGCGATGGTATCCCGCTGAAGCGCAAGCTCATGGCGACCGGCCGGCTTGTTCGCTTCTATGTACGGTGGTATCCAGCGCAGCTCTTCGGAAGCGTCTGGCCGAAGCGGTACCGGTCCATGGGGCGCCTCCGGAGTCACTACAGATACATCGACCGTGCCTCGCACAAGTTGGCAGCGGCGATGTTCGGCGCGATGGCACGCCATCGGAACAAGCTTGAGCGCCGCCAGGTCTTGCTTGGGCATCTCATGGACGTTGGCACCGAACTGTTTGCGATGGCCGCAACGTGTGCGTATGCACGATCACTCGCCTCACAAGAACATTCCCAGGGTGATCCGTTGCAACTGGCCGACCTCTTTTGCCTGCAGGCAAGGGGTCGAATTGAGCAGCACTTTCGGGCAATCCGTTGGGGGAATCAGCGATCTGCGAATGCTTTGGCTGCCCAGGTCCTGAGCGGAGATTTCCAGTGGATGGAGCAGGGCGTCATCTCGCCACAGCCGCCAGACCCCTCATTGAAGTTCGTCGCTCCATCTGCACAGTATGAGCACGACGGATTGAACACGTTCGCAGAGCGCTCGTGATGGGCTTGACAGCATACAAGACTACCTGCGCATGCCTGAGCGCCATGAAGACGATGCTCGGCGTGAGACTGCGAGTGACCGGCGTGGAGAACCTTGTTGATCGGCCGACGCTGTTCGTCGCCAATCACTTCACCCGCATCGAAACCTTTCTCATTCCGTACGTCATCTTCCAACATGCCGGCCGCCAGGTCCGCAGCCTCGGCACGCACAGTGTTTTCAAGGGGTTGTTCGGAAAATACTTCAAGGCGCTCGGCGGCATGTCCACGCGAGATGCGCGCCGAAATCGAACGATCATCCGCGAGTTGATGACCGGCCGGCACGACTGGGTCATTTACCCAGAAGGAGGCCTCATCAAGAACAAGAAGACGGTTCACAAAGGCCGTCTGCGGCTGAATAACCCGGATCGGCACGGTCCGCCGCACACCGGCGCCGCGATGCTCGCGCTGAAGGCCCAGATGTGCAAGCACCGGTACCTGAAGGCTTGCGAGGAGGACGACCTGCGCCGAATTGAGTACTACGAAGACTCCTACGGGCTCAACGGGACCGATGAGGTCCGCCAGGCCGGCGTCGTCGTGGTGCCGGTGACGCTCACCTTCTACCCGATGCGCCCCAGTCGGAATCTCATCAACCGTCTCGCGAAATTGCTGGTCGGGGAGCTGGACCCGCGCCTCGACGAGGAGCTTCAAGTCGAAGGCAGCATTCTGTTGGCCGGCTCGGAAATCTGCATCCACTTCGGCGAGCCGATCGAGGCGGCCGATTACCTCGACAAGGTCACCGCGCTGGCCCGACGGGTCATCGGCATGTTCTCCGAATCGAATCGGACTGATTTCCTTCTTCGCCAACAGGCGAAGCGGCTTACCGAAGCCTGTATGCGGTCCATCTACCACAATACCGAAATCAATTTCGATCACCTCTTCTGTTACGCGCTTCGGGCGTTTCAAGGCGACCGAATCGTCGTCGAAGACCTGCGCAGGGCACTGTATCTCGCAGCTACTCAGCTCGCGGATTGCGACGCCGTGCGGCTGCATCGGTCGGTTTTGGACGGGATTACGTCGCTGGTCAGCGGTGAGCCGTTCGGCCCGTGGGAGAGCGCCGTCCGCCTGGCGTGCAACGAGGGAATCCTGCGGATCCAAGACGGCTGCTACGTGGTCAATCGCACGGCTCTGGACCAGCCCCATGAGTTCCACAAGATTCGGCTGAAGAACATGACCCAAGTGATTGCCAACGAGTTGGAGCCGATCAAGCCCGCAGTCGAAGCACTCAATCGCTATGTCAATCTCTCAAGCTCGCAGTTGACGATGCGCACGTCTGAGGCGCTGCGGCAGAGTGATGCTCGCCTCTATGAGCGTGATTATGCATCGGTGTTTGAGCCCAACGGGTCGAAGCCCAAGGACGTCGGCGAACCGTTCTTCCTCGAGTCGCACAACGGGAAGGTCGGCATCGTCCTGGCGCACGGCTACCTGGCGTGCCCGGAACAGGTTCGCCCGCTGGCCGAGTACCTTCATCACCAGGGATGCAGCGTCTACGGCGTACGACTCCCCGGCCATGGAACAGCGCCCAAGCAACTCACCGACGTGAGCTGGCAGGACTGGATGGACTCCCTAATGCGGGGCTATGCGGTGATTCGCCAGCATTGCCGGGAAGTTATCGTCGGCGGATTCTCACTCGGAGGAACGCTCGCGCTACTGCTGGCCGCTCGGCACGCTGGAGAGATCGACGGCGTATTCAGCATCAACGCACCGATGCGTTTGCGCGATCGCCGAGCGTCGCTCGTGCCGGCCATCGTTCGGTGGAATGGTGTAATGAGAAAGCTCGGCCTCAGCAACGGGCACTTCCAGCGATCCAACAGCGACACCGAAAGCCCCGACATCAACTACGAGTTGGATTACCTCACCGGCATCAGGGAAGTTCGACGCGCTATGGATGCGTGCCGCAAGAGGCTCTGGGCTGTTACCGCACCGGCATTGATCATCCAGGCGGATGCTGATCCGCTTGTCGGGCCTGACGGCGCGAAAGCGTTGGTTGCTCGACTGGGCTCCAAGAACAAGGTGTTTTTGGAACTGCCCTTCGATCGGCACGTGATTGTCCGGGGTGATGGTTGTGAGGCTATCTTCGAGAAAGTCAACCAATTTGTGCAGCGCGTTGGCCAGCTGACACCTGCGTAGTTGGCAGCGTCGATACAAACGCCAGTGGGCTCAGGTCCTCAGTGCAACGTGATGAACTCCTGATTCACGACGTCGAATAGCCCTTGATCGGTAATACGGAGCGCAGGAATAACCGAGAGGGCCAGGAACGAAAGCGTGCCGAAGGGGCGGGTGAGGGTGCAGCCCAGCGCGCGCGCAGCCTCACGTACCCGCCGCAGCTGCCGGCACACTTCTTCAGCACTCTCAGCCGACATCAGCCCGGCTACCGGAAGCGGTAACTGCGCCGAGATTGCTCCACCGGCAGACACCACAAACCCGCCGCCGGTCTCTTCCATCGCTCGGGCACAGGCAAGCATATCTCGGGGGTTGGTGCCGGCAATGATCAGATTGTGTGAGTCATGCGCAACCGATGATCCAAACGCTCCGTGGTCGCGAAAGCGGAATCCCTCGACCAGCCCAAGACCAATGTTTCGAGTTGCTCGATGCCGTTCGATGCTCGCGATCAGTGCTACGTCAACGTCAGCATCGAAGGACCAGTGACCGTTATGTCGCCGTACGTTGAGCGTTTCGTGCCGGGTTATGATCTGATCCGGGACGATCCCGATGATCGGGCAGCGGTCGCTGCTCAACGACAAGGTGAATGCTGACTCGTCCAGCGCCGCGAGGTGGATGGTATTCTCGTGGGAGATCTCCGGCGGGGCGCTGGTGGGAAGATATTCGCCGGCTCTTGCGACGATGCTGCCGGCTTTGACCACGATCGAAGGTTGGAATTCAGCGAGGTCGTTGACCACAAGGAGGTCCGCGCGATAGCCGGGCGCGATCGCGCCGCGGTCGTCCAGGCCGTAGTGCCTGGCTGGGACCAACGTCGTGTGTCGGACCGCCCTTGGGGGCTCCATCCCCGCCGCGACCACTCGCCGCAGCAGTCCATCAAGGTGGCCGTTGTCGATCAGATCGTCCGGGTGGATGTCATCGGTGCACAGACACCATTCGCCCAAGCGATCCTCAACCAACAGCGGCAGAAAAGTGTCGAGGTTGCGGGCAATCGACCCTTCACGCACCTGCACCAGCATGCCCAGTGACGCCTTGGCCAGTGCTTCTTGGACTTCGGTGGATTCGTGGTCAGAGCGAATCCCCGCCGCGGCGTAGGCCACGATGTCCCGGCCGATCACTCCCGGCGCGTGTCCATCGACCGCAGCACCCCGGCGCGCCGCAGCAGCGATCTTCTCCAGTACCGCGGGTTCACCTTCCAGCACCCCCGGAAAGTTCATCATCTCCGCCAGACCCAGCACGCTCGGGTTGCCCAGCAGTTTGTCAATTGCGTCGGCATCGAGCACAGCTCCGGCATGTTCCCAATCCATCGCCGGGACACATGACGGAGCCATGTAGAACAAGTCCAGCGGCAGATTTTCGCTCGCTTGGATCAGCAGCTCGACACCGCGCACACCCATGACGTTGGCAATCTCGTGCGGGTCGGCGATGAGTGTGCCGGTGCCGTGGGGGACAATCAATCGGGCAAGCTCCGCCGGCATCAGAAGCGTGCTCTCCACGTGCATGTGAGCGTCGAT
Organism: Planctomycetota bacterium; assembly: GCA_022566725.1. Taxonomy (GTDB): domain Bacteria; phylum Planctomycetota; class Phycisphaerae; order Phycisphaerales; family SM1A02; genus JADFFQ01. The sequence goes on along the minus strand of JADFIM010000102.1, from coordinate 224 downwards.
CAAACTCGGCAGCACGGCCTGGCCGTCCAGGTCGATGCGCTGAGTCGCCTGCCAGTCGTACGGCCCGACGCCGGCGATCCAGCCGTCGGCGATAACCACGTTGGCCGGGTCTACTCGCAATGTGAATACGTTGACGACTTGCCCGCCTGTCAGCAGCAGATCGCCCTGCTCCTGCCCCCGCGCGACGCGCACCCGTCGCCGCAACGTTTCGGTGCCAGCATTTC
>JADFIM010000101.1 GCA_022566725.1 Planctomycetota bacterium | reverse complement strand
GGAGAATAACCTGATGATTACTCGCCGAGACTTCTGTCTGGCCCTGGGGGCCGTGGCCGCCACAGGCTCCCGAACCCGGCGGTCCTGGGGCACGCTGCCCAGGAGGCAGGCTCCGTTCGATTATCAAGAAATACGCGGCAAGGGCGCGGTGATTCTCGGCGACGGCGGTCGCGTGCTGCTAATGCCCACCGGCGACGGCCCGGTGATGATCGATGCGAAGTTTTTCCACACGGCCGATGATCTGTACGAGCAGGTCCTTCAGCACGTGCCTACTCCGCCGACGCTATTGATCAACACCCACCATCACCGCGACCATACCGGCGGCAACTGGAGATTCTCCCCCCACGGCGAGCTGATCGCGCATAAGAACCTGGCGCCGCGGCTGGCCGGGAATCTGGCCCAGTATCGCCGAACTGCCCAGCGGGAGCTCGATCAACTTCGGCAATCCGGGGCGGACGAAACCCGGATCAACTCCGCCATCGCACGACTTGCGCGTGCCGAACGTCTGGGCGTGGACGATTTTGCCCCCGACCGCCTCTGCTCGGGGGAGCTGAACGTCAGCCCCGGCGGGCTGGAGCTGTACATTCGACACTACGGCCCGGGTCACACCGACAACGACGTCGTCGTGTTCCTCCCCAAACTCAATATCCTGCACATGGGCGATCTGCTGTTCCACGAGCTGCACCCGTTCATCGACAAAGCGGCAGGGGCCACGACCGTCGGCTGGCAGCGCTCGGTCCGCGAGGCGATGAAGCTGTGCAATGATGAGACGATCATCATCCCCGGCCACGGCAAGGTCACCGACCGGACCGCCCTGCCCAAGCAGATCGAGTATTTCGATCAACTGCGCCAGATCGTCGCCAAGGCGATGGGCGAGGGCAAGAGCCGTGACGAGACCACTAGGATGAAGCCGGATGTGTTCAAGGGCCGCGGCCTTGATCGGCTGCAATCCCACGCGCTGGGGGTGGTGTACGACGAATTGTCAGCAGGAAGCTGATCGCGTCTGCGCAACAGTTCAATAGCCGCGTGGCGGAAGCCCGCGGGCCATGTTCGTCAGGGGCGGATGCGACGCGGCGCACGCCCTCGCCCTTCCGGGCGAGGCTATTTCAGATGAAGTGTGACCGCCCCGCACTCTGGGCAGCGCTCGTGTGCCGCCCCGCACAGGTCGTAGCCGCAGGCGAGGCAGAGACCGCGGTGTTGTCGCAACCAACGGCGCGCTATGCTGCGGCCAAACAGCAGCCCAAACCAGGGTAATCCGTAGAGCGCTACGCCCAGACCAAAACCGGGCCAGATGGGGCGAAGCGGAAGCGCGCGATGCGACATCGACTCAAAGGCGACTCCGGGGCGCGGCGCTACGGTGATCGCAGATAACGGAGGAACAATCAGCGCGTCCGGCCAATGCTCGGTATCCCATGCAAAGCCGCACCACATCGAGAGCATTGGCCAACCATAGGCGTCGGCGGCGCGCGTGAACGGCTCACCCGAGCGCTGCTCGCTGAGCTGCGCACCAAGACGGCCCCACGCGGGAAGTGGGGAGGGATCTGTCGGATAGATTTCTTCGTAGCCAGCGAGACCACTCACCGCGAGCGCGCGAACCCGCACGGCACTGCCTCTATCGTGTCGCAATATCACCCAATCTTGCCCCCCAAGACCTTTGATTCCTGCAACCTTCGTCGCGGCCGTAGTGATGTCGATCAGAAAAGCACACCCCCACGCCACGGCGACAGTGGTGATCGTGCCGAGCAGCAGGCAGATCGCGATGCGTCGGAGGTAGCGGCGCACGAGAAAAGCATATCGCGCGGGAGAACCTGGCGTGTATTCACGGTGGGCTAAAGAGGTTGATCGCTGACCGCTGATCGCTGACGGCTATCCATCCCACACCAGCACCGGGTTGCGAGCGGCGGCGACCTCGTCGGCCCGGCGGATCGGGGCGTCCGTCGGCGCTTCAGCCAGCGCTTTCGGATCACGCTCGATCTCCTGGGCGATCTGCAACATCACATCCACAAAGTGGTCCAACGTACGCTTGGATTCCGTATCGGTCGGTTCGACCATGAGGCAGTCGCGCAGCGGCCAGTGCATCGTCGGCGGATGAATGTCATAGTCAATCATCCGCTTGGCGATGTCGTTGAGCGAGACACCTTTCCCCAGCAAGCCCTTGGGCACAGTGACGAACTCGTGAGCACAGAAGCGGCCCTTTTGGGGATCGAAATAGGGCATCTCGTAGACATGGCACAGTCGGGCAGCCAGGTAATTCGCGCTGAGCACAGCTTTCTCCGCCACGTTGCGCAGCCCATCGGGCCCGCAGGCGGCGATATACGCCCAGCACCGCACCAGCACGCCGAATTGACTGGAAAAGCTCCGCACCTTGCCGATGGATTTTGGACGGTCACGATCGAAATAGAACGAACCGTCCTCGGCCATCATCACCTGGGGCGCCGGCAGATACGGAGCGAGCTTGTCGCCGACGGCGATCGGTCCGGCCCCGGGGCCGCCGCAGCCGTGGGGCGTCGAGAAGGTCTTGTGCGTGTTGAAGTGCATCACATCGGCGCCGAACTCCCCCGGGCGGGTCTTGCCAAGGATCGCATTCATGTTGGCGCCGTCGAGATAGAGCAGGGCCCCGGCGTCGTGCATGATGTCGGCCGCCTCGCAGATCTTGGCGTCGAACAACCCGGCGGTGTTGGGGTTGGTGATCATAAACGCAGCAATCGTGTTCGCCCCGTGCTCATTGATGAGTCGGCGAAGGTCATCCAGGTCGGTGTACCCGTCCGCCGTCTTCACCGTGACCGCGTGGCAGGCGCACATCGTGCAACTTGCCGGGTTGGTGCCGTGGGCGCTGTCGGGCACGAGCACAATGTGGCGCTGGGGCTGGCCGATATCTTTGAAATACGCCCGGATGACCTTCAGCGCGGTGTACTCGCCGTGCGCACCCGCGGCCGGCTGGAGCGACACCTCGTCAAGCCCGGCGATCTCCTGGAGGAAGCACCGCGTTTCGTAGAGCAGCCGCAGCGCCCCCTGGATCTGTTCGTCGTCCTGGAGCGGATGGAGTTGTGCAAATCCATCCAATGCCGCCGCCCACTCGTTGATCCGAGGATTGTGCTTCATCGTGCACGACCCGAGCGGATAGAAGTTGCCATCGACCGAGAAGTTGCGTTGCGAAAGATGGGTGTAGTGGGTCATCACATCGTGCTGGCCGACTTCGGGCAATTCAACAGGCGCACCGATCAACTCCGGCGGTAGATCGGCCCGCGGCACATCCAGCGGCGGCAGATCGACCGCGCGCTGCCCCGGCACCGACTTCTCAAAGATCACCGGCTCCACCGGCCGATCGCCACGTGCCAGGGGGCGAATCGACCTGGTGCCTGCTCTCGTTTTCTTGGGCCTGGTTTTCATGACGCTGGTCACGTGACGAACTCCTCCAGCACCTCGACCAGGGCGTCCATCTCGTGCTTGGTGCGCTGTTCGGTGACGGCGATGAGGAGGTCATTCTCGTCGCCGATGCGTCCCATTCGCCGGCCGTGGGGCGCGATCCCGGCCAGAATCCGCCGGCGCTTGGCCGCTTCGATGATCTGGGTGGCCGGCTTCGGGCACGTGATGCAGAACTCGTCGAAGAACGGCCCGTCGAACTTCAGCGCGTAGCCGTCCAGGGCCGTGATCTGCTCGGCCAGGTAATGAGCCTTGTGATAGCACTGCTGGGCCATCTCCCGCAGGCCGTGCTTGCCCATCACCGTCATGAACATCGTCGCACGCAGCGCAAGCAGGCCCTGGTTGGTGCAGATGTTGGACGTCGCCTTGGCGCCGCGGATGTGCTGTTCGCGGGTCTGTAATGTGAGGCAATAGGCCGCCCGGCCCTCGGCATCGGTCGTTCGTCCAATCAGCCGGCCGGGCATCTTCCGCATGAACTGATCTGCGGCAGCGAACAGGCCGAGGTACGGCCCGCCCAGGCTCAGCGGCACGCCGAGCGGCTGGCCTTCGCCGGCCGCAATGTCCGCTGAGCACTCGCCGGGCTTGCGGAGCAACGCACAGGCAATCGGATTGAAGACCGCGATCGCACAGACGCCGTCTCGCTCATGGGCCGCCCCGAAGCACCCGTCCCAATCCTCGATCAGTCCCCAGATGTTGGGCGATTGGATCACGACACATGCGGCTTCGTCGTCGAGTTCCCGGCGCACTGTCTGGGCCGCGATGCGACCGCCGTCCGCCGGCAACTCGACCAAATCCCCAGGCAGGTCTTGCAGGTATGTTCGCAGGACGGCCCGGTAGTCCGGATGAAGCGTGGAGGCGACCAGGACGCGCTGTTTGCCGCAGTGTTGCAGCGCCATCAGCACTGCCTCGGCGACGGCGGTAGCGCCCTCGTAGAGGCTCGCGTTGGCAATGTCCAAACCGGTCAGCCGGGCCACCTGCGTCTGAAACTCAAAGAACGCCTGGAGACTGCCTTGGGACGCCTCGGCCTGGTAGGGCGTATAGGCGGTCAGGAACTCGCCGCGACCGGCCAACTGATCGATAAGCACCGGGCAGAAATGGTCATACGCCCCGCCGCCCATGAAGCAGACCATGTCGTGCGGGCCGTGGTTGTGGGCGGCCATTTCCGCCAGCTCCCGCTTGAGCTGGAGTTCCGACATGGCCGGGGGCAAATCGAGCGTGTCGTTGAATCGGATCTGTTGGGGAATCGCGTTGAAAAGCTGCTCGATGCCTTCGGCCCCGATCGCTTCGAGCATCGCGGACTGCTCATCGGGTGTGATCTGTGTGTAATCCATAGTGCATGCGAGATCTGGCGAGGCTGGGGCGAGACAGGGCGGCAACCGCTCCGGCCGCGCCTAGACTCGAGGGCCGAACGACATCGCCGCAGACTGCGAAGCGGCAACTATATTCGCTGCCCCTGCCGCGAGCAACGCAGCCGACACCTAACGCCGGCGAAGTGTGCCCGCACGTCGCTTCTCGGATCGCATATCGGCCGGGTTTCCTGCTACAGTCTTGATCAGGCTGGCGATATTCGACCGTTTGTTGCACCTGCGAAAGGACGATCTCCCATGGCTGACATTCATCGTTTCGTCCGATTCGTTGCCCTGACGGCGGCCGTGGTCTGGTTCGGTTCGGCCGTTCGGGCCCAGGCAGCTCAGCCCGCCGATCCGGCCGGGGCTGCCGAGACTGAGTCGACGGCTCGGATCGTTGATGGTCCGGCCAATATCCGTAGCTTCGCCCCCGAGGAGTCGGCGGTCACGGTCAACGCCGCCGAGGTCAACCTCCGGCAGGTGTTTGAGGATCTTGGGCCGGATGCCACCCTTTGGTACCAGCACGTGCAGACGCTGGCCAACCCATTCTTCGAGGGCCGGGCGCCGGGCACGCACGGTGTAGAACTGGCGGCCCAATACATCGAGTTCTACTTCCGCCAATACGGGCTGGAACCTGCGTTCGGGGCCGGCGGGGAGCAACTCGGCGGCCCATCTGACGCCGCCCGGGAGAGCTATCGCCAGCCGTTTGACTTCAGCGTGCGTGGCCGGCGCGTGCAGGTGGAGATCACCGAGGCGGTGCTGTCGATCAACGGCCCAGAGCTGGCTGATGGAGAGGATTTCGTCGTGCTCGGGAATTCCGGCAGCGGCGCGGTCACGGCACCGCTGAGCTTCGTGGGATATGGCATTGACGAAGGACCCGATGAGTACACCAGCTTCGACGACGAGACCGATCTGAGCGGGCGCGTTGCGCTGCTGCTTCGCTACGAACCGCTCGATGAAGACGGCGCCAGCCAGTGGAGCACGCAGCGCTTCAGCCGGCAGGCGGGGATCGCCCGCAAGATGCGAAGTGTGGTTGAGCGCGGCGCCGCGGGCATCCTGCTGGTCAATCCGCCCGGGGCGGTCCACGGCCGCGAGGGATTGGAGCCGATCGGCCGCAGCCGCGGCTTCGGCCCCGGCCTTGACATACCGGCGATGCAGATCACGCCCCAAGTCGCCGACCGGCTGCTACGGAACGCTGACGCGCTCGGCCGGGACCTGATGACGTGGCGGCGACTGGCCGATACCGGCGAGGTCAAGACAGTCCCGCTCAGTGACCTCGTGCAGGTGACGATGGCGACCGCGGTTCAGCGCAAACGCGACCGCCGCGAGTCCGAAGCCGAGAACGTCGGAGGCATCCTTCGGGGCAAAGGCGATCTCGCCGATCAGTGGATCGTCATCGGCGCTCATTTCGATCATGTCGGTGACGGATCACTGGGCGGAGTAAACCCGCGCAACCGCGGGCGACTTCACCCCGGCGCCGATGACAACGCCTCCGGAACGGCCGGCGTGCTGATTCTGGCCAGGAAGCTCTCCGAGGCCTACGCCGACGCTCCCGACGATGCAAACTTGCGTTCGGTGCTCTTCCTCACCTTCGGGGCCGAGGAGATGGGCCTGCACGGCTCACGCTATTTCGCCAACAACCCGACGATGCCCATCGAGAACATCGGCATTCTGCTCAACATGGACATGATCGGGCGGCTGCGCAGCCAGAACCTGTCGGTGCTGGGAACGGAGACTGCTGCGGGTCTTTCAGAAATCCTTCAACCGCACTTTGAGGCCAGCGGACTAACGGTCTCGGTCAATCCTGGCGGCAGCGGGCAGTCCGACGATGCGAGCTTCGACCGAGTTGAGGTGCCCGCGTTGCATTTCTTCACGGGCATGCACCGGGAGTACACCTCGCCGAGCGACCAGGCCTACACGGTCAACCCGGCAGGCGCCGGCGCGATCCTCGATCTGATGTTCGACATCGCCCAGGATCTTGCCACCCGGCCGGACCAGCTGGTCTACCAGGAGCCACCCGCCGGCCGCGGCCGGGATCGCGGCTACGCCTCCGTCCGGCTGGGCATTCGGCCCGGTATGGGCGAGGAGGTCCAGACCGGGGTGCTGGTCGATGCGGTCTCGCAAGGCACCAGCGCGGCCGATGCGGGAATGAACCAAGGCGACATCATCGTGGCCTGGGGCGACCGGCCGATCGAAGGTCTGGGCGATCTGTTCGACCAGCTTCAAGAGCACAAGCCGGGCGATCAGGTGAAAATCACCGTCCTTCGAGAGGGTAATCGAGTCGTGCTCGACGTCACGTTGAAGGCGAGCGACGGATAGCCCCTGGGCGGCCGGCGAAGGAGCGAGTCCACAAACACACAGCGGGTCCGGTTGGACCCGCTGTGCCCGGTCGTGTGTGGACATAAGCCGAATTCTGTTCCCGCCTGCAGCGGGCGACGATCATTCGTCTAGGGCCGCCGTTGCCGGCGACCTCGAGCACGCTACCCGTCCTCATGCCACGGACCATGGTTCCCGAAAGCGAACTTCCGGTGGAGGACTGCTTGCGCTTGCACGCGGTGGGGTTTGCCGTGCCCCGACTGTCACCAGCCGGGCGGTGCGCTCTTACCGCACCATTTCACCCTTACCCGCCGAAGCGGGCGGTATGTTTTCTGTGGCACTTTCCCTGACCCCGCGACCATGAGCCGGTGGGCGTTACCCACCACCGTGTCCTGTCGTGTTCGGACTTTCCTCCACCAACGGCAGAGCCGCAGCGGCGATCGTCTGTCCACGGGGGGAGTATAGCCATGAGCCATGAGCCGGAAGCCAGAAGCCGTGGGCCAGACGCTACACTTCTGCCATGGCGCGTCGGGGAGCACGGAAGGCGAAGAAGGCAATCCGGCTCATCGTGTGGGCGCAATCGGGGCAGGAGGCCCTGGTCGAGGACGCGGTGGGGCGGGGCGGCTTCGAGCTGGTGGCGGTGGGACCGCCCGAGGCGAAGCCGGTCGCCGAACTGGGCGACGGCGCGGTCACGACGCTGCGCAACCTGCGTGAAGCGATCGGTCTCGACGGCGTGGACGTGCTCTGGCTCGCGGCGCCGCAGCGGCTCGAGGCCGAGGAGCGCCGGCTCATCCGCGAGTCCGGGGTGCAGACGATAAGCAGCGAGCCGATCCCCGGAGGCGTCGGCGATTTGTTGGCCGATCCGCGTGAGTCGGTCACCGCGCGGTTCGTCCCGCACATGCGCCAGAGCCCCGGCTACCGCGCCGCCAGCGAGGTGCTCGATCAGATCGGCCCGCCGCGGTGCGTCGACATCTTTCTCGGCAGCGGGCCCGGCTACGGCACCCTCTTTGCCAGGCTCTTCGACGCCATGGATCTCGTCGAGACCCTCTGCGGCGGGGCCCAGGTGCTCGACGCCTCGCTCGGAGGCAGGTTCTCCGGGGTCCCCGAGACGCTCGGCGCCCTCCGCGGGCACATGACGGTGAACGTGCGGTTTCCCGACCAGCGCTGTGTCTCGGCGACGGTGAGCGACCAGGCCGGTTGCTGGTACAGAAGTGTCACCATCCTCGGTGAAGGCGGGTGCCTGCGAATCAAGGACCACGCCTTCGAGCTGATCTCGCCCGACGGCATCATCCTCGACGCCCACCGCGAGCGGGGCGAGAACACGCCCGGGGTGCTGATCGCCACGGAGGTCGGTCGCAGGCTGAAGAACCTGGAAACCGCCGACCCGCCGGCGGACACCACGCGGCTGCTCACCCTCTGCGAAGCGGCCCGCCTGAGCTGCCGCACCGGCGCGGGCGAATCACCGGACAAGGTGCTGGCGATGCTCAAGAGGGTGTGAGAAGAAGGGACGGGGGACGAGGGACGAGGTCGGAAAAGAAACAGGGAGAGCCTGTCGCGATTGACGAGAGCGCATCTCCTGGCTCTTCGCTCGTCCCTCGTCCCTTCTTCCTTCCCCCTCAGCTCCTGAGTCCCTTCTGTAGCTTCGCATACGTCAACGACCGCCACAGCCACTCGAACGGGCCGAAGCGGAAGAACCGCAGCCAGATCGGCGAGACGACCAGCTGGAAGACCCATACCGCCACGACGGTCAGGATTTGCTCGACGCGGCTGAAGCTGCCGAAGTAGCCGAAGCCGTGGCCGTAGAAGATGGTCGTGCAGATGATCGTCTGCATGAGGTAGTTCGTCAGCGCCATCCGGCCCGCTGCGGCCAGAGGACGCGTGATCAGGCCCAGGGCCGGCGCCTGGCAGGCGAGCATCACCACCCCCACCCACCCCAGCGCCACCAGGATGCTGGCCCAGTAGTTGTATTGGGTGCCGAACCGGAAGGAGTATTCGACGCTCCATTCGGCCGCCTCGTTGCGGTGAATGCCGTAGGCGATCGCCGGCAGTCCCACCACAATCGCCACCGCGATGAAGGTGATGTAGAGGCCGCGTGAGCGGGTCGCGCTGAGCACCCCGAGCTTGAAGAGCGCCATGCCCAGGAGCATCATGCCGCCGGCCCGCCAGCCCATCGAAAGAAGCAGCAGGAACGTCTGGAAGATGACCGCCATGAAGGCGCGATGGCCCATCTGGTCCAGCCACCCGCCGCGGTAAGCGTCGACCTCCGCCTGGACCGTCTCCGGCGGCGGCGCCCACCACGCCGCGGCCTGCTCGGCCGGCGTCGGGGCCACGGTGTTCAAGCCCTTTCCCGCCCCCCCGCCGCTCGTCACCCCCCCCACCCCCAAGGCGACCAGCGCCC
>JADFIM010000100.1 GCA_022566725.1 Planctomycetota bacterium | reverse complement strand
CGCCAGCCCGCCGCGGCGGGTCAGCAGGTCGACGATGGCGATGGTGCCGTCGTGGACATCGATCTCGCCACTGCTCTCGGGCCGGGACCTCAACTGCCAAAGAGCTGGGTAAGGTCGACAGCGCTAACCAAGCCGTCCCAGGTCGACCGGCTGGGCGCGCACTGCAATCACACCACGGCCCCGCCCGGATTGGTGTATCATCGCGGCGATCGTCAATTGTCCCCGGATGAGCACGGCCCGGCCGGGAGCCGAGCGGGAGGAATCGAGAATGCGACACTTACGAATCGCTTCGATCGTTGCTGCTTCGATCATCAGCTCAGCCATCCTGTTGGCTGCTGCCCCAGCGCCGCTATCCCAACCAGCCGCACCAAAACGGCCCGTGACCAACACGTACTGGGGTGTGGAGGTTGTCGATGAGTACCAAATCCTAGAAGACGTGACCGATCCAGAAGTCGTCCGATGGGCTGAGGCCCAGAACGCCTATACGCGCCATTGGTTGGACAGCCGTCCCGAGCGCGAGGCGATTCTGAACCGCGTCGTCGCGCTGACCCATTCCGACTCACCGGAGTTTTACGCCCTGACCTACCGAGGCGGAGTGCTGTTGGCGATGAAGCGGCAGCCACCAAAGGAGCAGCCCTTCCTTGTGGTCTTTCCCCCAGGCGATAGCCTGACCGGCGAACAGGCCCTGGTCGATCCCAACACGATCGACCCGAGCGGCTCCACGTCGATTGATTTTTATGTTCCGTCGCTGGACGGCAGGCTGGTCGCTGTATCCCTCTCTCAAGGCGGCACGGAAGACGGGACGCTGCACATCTACGAAGTCGGCACCGGCCGGCTGCACGATGACGCGATTCCCCGGGTCAACGGAGGAACGGCGGGCGGCAGCGTCGCCTGGACGGCCGACGGCAAAGGGCTCTATTACACGCGCTATCCTCACCAAGGCGAGCGGCCTGATGAAGATCTCTTCTTCTACCAGCAGATCTTCTATCACACGCTCGGCACGCCCGCCTCGCAGGACACCTATGTGCTCGGCGAGGAGTTCCCCCGAATTGCCGAGATCGAGCTTGAGACCAGCGAGGACGGCCGCTACATCCTCGCCGAGGTAAGTGACGGCGACGGCGGCGAGTACGGCTATTGGCTGAAGGGTCCCCGCGGCGGTTGGATTCAGATCGCCGAATTCGCAGACAAGATCATTCATGCCGAGATGGGGCTTGATGGGGCGCTGTATCTCCTGTCGCGCGACAACGCTCCGCACAAAAAGATTCTTCGGCTGCCGTATGACTCGCCCGACCTCAGCAAGGCCACCGTCGTGGTCCCGCCCAGCGACGCCGTGATCCGATCGTACCTGCCCACCGCGGACCGCTTGTATGTGGTTGAGATGCGCGGCGGCCCCACGCAGCTGCGCGTGTACGACCTCGCCGGAGGCTCCCAAGGTGTCGTGGCGATGGATGAAATCTCAACCATTTCCGGGCTGGTGGGCCTGGAGGGCGACGAGATTCTGCTCAGACGCCAGAGCTACACCACGCCGCCCGCCTATTACCGTTACAGACCGCAGACCGGCCGACTCGACCCGACTCCGCTGGCGCACACGTCGCCGGCGGATTTCAGCGATTGCGAGGTCCGGCGCGAGTTCGCCACCGCCGACGACGGGACGAAGATCCCGATCAACATCGTTATGCAGAGCGGTACGAAACTGGATGGATCGGTTCCGTTGCTGCTCTACGGCTACGGCAGCTACGGCTTTACCCTCACTCCGTACTTCGTCGCGCACCGGCGGATCTGGATCGAGCAGGGCGGCATCTATGCGGTCGCCAACATTCGTGGCGGCGGCGCATATGGCGATGACTGGCATCGGGCCGCCAACCTACAAAACAAGAGACTCTCGATCGACGACTTCGCCACCTGCGCCCGATACCTCGTGGAACGCAATTACACTTCGCCGGATCGCCTGGCCATCCAGGGTCGTAGTGCCGGCGGCCTCCTCATGTACGGCGTGATGGCCCACCATCCCAAGGTGGCCGGCGCCGTGCTGTCCCATGTGGGGATCGGCGACGTACTTCGGACCGAGCTGTCGCCGAACGGCGAGTTCAACATCACCGAGTTCGGTACGGTCAAAGACGAGACGCAGTTCCGCGGCATGCTCGCCTACTCGCCGTATCATCACCTCGATGGTGGCACGACCTACCCTGCGGTCATGGCCACCACCGGCATGAACGATCCGCGAGTCGAACCTTGGCAATCGTTCAAGATGGTTGCCCGGTTGCAGGCAACGGGTACAGCCAATCCAGTACTGCTTCGCGTCAGCCACAAGACCGGCCACGGCGGCGGCACCAAGCTGTCGGATCGCGACCAGCAACTGGCCGACGCGTACACCTTTCTCTTCACCGCTCTAGGCGTGCCCTACACGCTCTTGGACCACGCGCGCTGAACTCAGGGCCGTCCAGCGTCGTGACACCCCGAGGCGAGGACCCGGATCACTACCGGGCCGCGGCGCCCTGGGCCGTCGCCTCGGCATGAGTCGCAATGGGCGTGTACTCGCGCCGCCCTTGGATCTGCCCCGAGACCCGGGTATCGACGCGCGCCCCCTGCGGCCCTATCCGAGCCGTGAACACGACGTCGATATTCATGGTCAGCGCTTCGCCCGAGGGCGGGCGGTCTTCCGCGACGGGCAGCAGGTGGTAGAAATGCGCCGTGAGCTTCGCCTTCTTGATTTGTACGCCGGGGGGGAGCATGCCGATCCCCGGGAGCGCGTTCTGGGCGGACAGCCGCGTGTGAAGCACCTGACAGAGTTCGCCCTGGTGCTCGATCACTTTCAGCAGTCTCGTTGTGCCGGAGATGTCCTGTGTCCTGACCGTTGTTGATGTGTAGCGCTGAAACTCCTTGGCTATCGCATCGGCGTTGATCGGCCACTGCTCGCCAAGCGCTCTCGGTTGCGACGTACCGTACAGTTCGTCACGCGTATCCCGTTCAGTGTCAAGACCGGCCACAAGCTCCAGCATCAGCTGCTGCTCCAAGTCCACGGTGGCTCCGTTGACATGAAATATCGTCTGGCCGTCTCCGCGCCGAGCCGTGATCCTGGCCCCCTTTGGTGCGATGACAGCCACGCGCCCGTCGCTGATCACCTCGCACTTGCGGATCGTGTGGGCGACGCGAGCCGCCCGGCCGGCATCGTCCACCTCGAGCACCTCGGCCACGCTTTCAAAGCTGATCGATGATTGCGTTGCCTCCGGCGGCTGCGACCGGCCGTGTATGGTTGCCGTGACCGTGAATTCCTGCGAGCCCTTACCCCACACTTGCATCTTCTGCCCGACCTGCACCGGCCGTTCCAAGCTGATGCTGTATTTCTCTTGGGCGTACACCGTCGCCGAAAGACAGGCGAGCACAACGGACGCGGCGGCCAGTTGAAGAAGTCGGTTCACGTCATTTCCCTCCAGGACTTCGGGCCATCAAGAGCCCATCTTGCCACACCGCCCGCACATCGACCAGATACCTCGCTCGATCCAGTCACCATGCTGTGGCCGCGCCAGTCCGTGCAGGTCTCAGCAACCGGTCGGCCGAAAGACGGCAAGAGAACCTGACCAGACGGAGATCACGCGCGCCATCCGTTGGCCTATCGGACTTCCGCAAGCGCCTGGGGTACCCCCCAGCCCCATCCCCGCAAGGCAGGGGAAGTTATGCAACAGTCTCGAAGCGGTGCGACCGGCACGGACGAGATGATTGGCACGTGAGTGGTCGGCTGGGGCCGGGATGCTGCATTGCCCACGCCCCACCGTCCGATGCTCAACATGAGGGCCGGTCCCTACCGGCACCGCGGGATTAATGGCATGCGGCCCGACGTTGGTTTTCTACCGGACAGTGAAGCGGGGGCAATTGACCAGGCCCCGCCGGCAAGTCAGCCGATCAAACTGACCTGGCTGTTTGTGCTGTTGGCCGCCACTGGCCTGGGCCTCGCCGGGTGGAAGGTCCTTGGGGCCTCCCCGGACGGATGGTTGCACGATCTGGACGCTGGCGCCGATGCCGCCGACGCGTCGGGCAAACCCATGTTCGTCCTGTACACCGCCGACTGGTGTCCGCCATGCCGGGAGCTCAAACGCAACGTCCTCAGCGATTCTCGCATCGATGCTTTCCTGAGACAGAACTACGTGCGGGTCAAGATGGACTTGACCAACCGCAGCGGACCCAACGCCAGGACTGCCAGCGAATACGGCATCACGGGCATTCCCACGGTGATCCTGTACGACCGCCGCGGGGTGGAGATCGATCGCGTCACCGGCGGGGGCGCGCTGACTCAATGGCTCTGGGCACAGAGCGCCTACTGAACTGAACCACAGCGCGTCGAAGATCCCCGGCAATGAGTCTCAACGCCGCCCTCAGGGCCGGCACCCCTGAGACCGCCCGGTGGGCCCCATCCGGCGTCGACCAGCCTGGCGGATACCTCGCCTCCCGGCCGCAGGGCAGGGCTCCCTCGCCGGCCCAAGCACGACGTACAGGACCATGCAGATTACGACGGTCTGAGGCTTCAGACAATGGGTTTCACCGATGGCTTGAGCGCCGCTTACAGGTCCGGGCGGACCCGTAGGGCGGTGGGCACAACCGGCGTCATGTTCTTGGGCAGCACGCGGCTTACGGACACGCCCCCCAGTTGGCGATGAGGGTGAGCAGGTCGAAGATGTCGACGGTTCCGCTGCCGTCGAAGTCCGGCGGGCAGGGTGCCGGGCACGGACCCCACGCCGCCAGCAGCGCGAGCAGGTCGAGGATGCCCACGTCGCCTGAGCCGTTGAGGTCCCAGGGGCACGTATCCTTCCCGCTCGGACACGTGGTGTCGATCACCTCGCCGTCGTCAACGACGTTGACGCACAGCAGGTACTGGTTGCCGAAGGCGGGCCCGAGGGGAGGTGTGCACGGGTAGCCGTCAAACACGGCGCCACCGGTTGCAGTTCCCGTCGCCGCGAACACGAAGTACTCGCCGGGCGCAGCAACCGTCGCCACGCCGAAGCCGACCTGCGTGCACGACTGGGAGTACGCGACGGTGCCGGGCGTCTCCAGGTCGTCGAGGTTGCAGTTGCCTACCGGATCGACGAGGAGGAACGACGTGATGGGCAGCTCGGCGAGGACGTTGTAGTGGATATCCACCTGGCCGTCGCCATCGGCGTCATCATCAGTGGTGACATTGATGCGGTACCAATCGGTATCGCGGGTCCCGCCGTCGCCCCAGGCGGTGCCGGCGATCACGTCGCCGGAGACGATCTCGGTAAAGGCGGGCGGAGTGCTGTTGCAGCCGCCGTTCGTATCGTCACCGCAGGGCTCGCCCTCATCGAGGTTCGCCGCGGAGGTGTCGATGGGCCCGCAGGGTAGTGCAGCGCACAGGGTCGCAGCGAGGGCCGCGCACGCCTGATCCCAGTCCACATCGCAACAGTCGGGATCGTTGGCGCAGATTGCAGCGCAGCACGCCTGGTCGCTGCAGCCGACTGTGCCGTTGGCCAGCAAACAGTCGCCGATGCCGTTCACGCAGGCATCCGGAACGACGAACGGCTCAAGTCGCAGCGTACCCGCTCCGACGGGCCCCAAGTAGCTGCTGCCCAGGCGAATCATGTAACAGTTGCCTTGGACGACATTGACAACCACCTCTGAGGAGCCATCGGCGCAGCCGGCGCCGTCGTTATTGCAGCCAAGCGGCGGGTCACTCAGGGCAGCGCAATCACATCCCTCGTAGACGGCAAGTTGAGTATCCCAGGCTGGATCGACGAGGTTGCAGGTGGTAACTCGAAGCTCGCCCGTGAACGTCGCCTCATGCGTATACCAAACATCCAAGCCCAGACCCACGAGGAAGCCGTCGTTGCACGGGCCCGCGTGGCTCGGCCCATCCGGTGTCGCACACTCGTTGGTGACCGGCGTGTCGCCGAGCCCGATGGCCACGGCGCTGGCGCAGTTATCGTTGGCCGGCTCGTCGCCCGGAGCGCAGGTGCAAAGCTGCTCCGCCTCGGTAGCGCAGGCGCCGTCCCAGTCTCCGACATCCTCAAAGGGGGGCAATGCGCAACAATAGGGATCAACGGCGCACACGATCGCGCAGCAGCCCGGACAGGCGTCACCGGCACAGGTGTCATCGCAGAACGGTGTGCCGTTGTCGTCATGGCAGTCGCCGGTGCCCGGCACGCCGCAGGCCAGCTCTTGCAGGCAAAGCTTCGAAGCGAGCTGAACGCACAGGGGGCCCCACTGCAATAAGCAGCATACCGGGTTGACGGCGCACACCGCCTCGCAACAGCCCTCACACGGGTCACCTCCGCAGGTGTCGTCACAGCCGGGCGTTTGATGGGGCATGTCGCACGGCCCGGCCCCGGGACCGCACGCCTTAGGCTGTCCGCTGGCGCCGGCGACCACAACGTACGCTGCACTCAATCCGAGTGCCCATGCGAAACCAAATCTCCTACCACTGTTGCTCCAGTGAAAGCACCTCATGGCTGTTCTCCTTGACTACTCTCCACAACGGCCTTCCCAGCGGCGCCTTGAGATCAAGGGGGCAGGCATCGTTCACCAGCCCTGGCCCCCCAACCATGCCAGCAGGGCCTATCGCCGCTCTACCACGGCCCCGAAGCGACGGAGCGCTTCATACGCTGATAGTATACGTCGCGAGGAGACAAACGCAAGAGAGTATCACGAGAAACCAGAGCGGTAGGGGCCCATTCGAGCTTGGCCTCGCGGTCGAGCACGTGAGCTGCCTGTTGTTCAGCCATCGGCGCGTGCGAGGAACCAGAGCGGGTCATGCCGCAATTGTCCGACGAAGGATTCTCCGTGCGGAAGTGGCATTCTGTCGCGTTTCTTCGCGTTTGGTCGCGGGTTTTTGGGTGCAAAGCGATCGTAAACCGGATTCGAGAGAACAAGCCTCGCTCCTTGCAAGCGGGGCTCCATGTAGGCCATCGAATGGCGTCGGCTGATCAGGGACACGGCCCCCAGTTGGCCAGCCCGCCGCGGCGGGTCAGCAGGTCGAGGATGCCGACATCGCCGTCTTCCCAAGGGGAGAAGAGAGTAAGACGCAGACGCATAGCCCGCTGTTCGCTTTGGCAAACCGAGCGCGCCCGTGATGGTTCTATCGCTCCGCCTTCTTTGCCGGCACATACATCAGCACCATCAGCAGGGCGTCAACAAGGTCCTCTTCCTTCTGGACTTGCCCATAGAAGTTTGCGTGACTCTCGGGGAAGCTGACGTATAGTTGCCGGTTCTTCGTCATCGCCAACTCGACCGGCTCGCCGTGCCACGTCTGCTGCCTGTCCCACACCAGTTGGTCCGCTTGATACTTGCGTTGCTGCTGGGCATAGTTGCCGGCCAGCCGCCCGATGTCGTATTGGATGGTGATTCCGTTTTCTTTCCAAATCTTGCCGACACGGGTGTCGATGCCCTGCATCCTCTGATGCTTGAAGCCATCCAGCAGCTTGATCGACCCCGGCGGCGGATCGTCGGCACTCGCCGCGCGTAGGGCGACACTTAACGAACCAACGACCAAGGCAACGATTGCGAAAGAAAGTATGGTTCTCATTGCTCGATGCTCCTGTCTTCGATACACGGTTGAACCCTGCCTGGCGATTCACGGAACCGTCATCACTCTAGCTCTTTCGCAAACGGAAGATCGCCGAGTGTGCTGCCGAACATCCTCGGCTCCCCGGTCAGCCGATAGCCGTTGCGCTCGTAGAACGCCTTGGCCGTAATGCTGCTGTGCAAACGCACGGTGCCCAGACCCCATGACTTCGACGCCGAGTATGACAGCGAATCGGAATACCTGGGCTGGCTCGGTGTTCTCACCGACCGCGAACGGACCTCGCTTGGTGGTACAATCTGAGCCTGAATGATCGGGACGGCCGATTCGCGATCGGTCAAGCGGCCCCGGCAGCGCTTGTGTTTGCAATCCCGCACGAGCGCGCCGGGACCGACCCGCAAGGGATTGCACTATGCCAAAGATCAATCCATCCGACCCGGAGCACCGCTCGCCAGCCCAAGCCGCCGACCTGGCCGACCGCTTCATAGATCACGTCGAGGCATGGCTGACGCGGAATGACCGAATTTTCCCGATGGTCATGCTCGATTGGCCTGAGGATCATCCGCAACTAGCGCTGCGCCGCGACGATGAGCGCCGGCGGGAGCACATCAAAGCCGATTTTCTGCATGACGGCAGATTGCTGGCCGTGTCGCTGAGTCGTCTAGGGTTCGACGCATCCGGTCTGCTGAGACTGTTGAATGCTGCGACCGGCGATGACGCTGGCCGCGCCGGCGACGTGTGGCCCGAGGTAAAGGTGTCGCTGCAACTGGCGATAATTCAACTGCGCAACGCCCAGGCCGGAGAAACCGGCCTGATCGACCGCCTGGCGTTGTCGCCCACGCCGCCCCGTGATGCAGAGCAAGCGAACACATCCGAACTGCTGCAACTCTCCGCGCAACTGACACAGTTGCTCAAGAGCTACCACCGCAGGCAACGGGGGCTTGAAGAGACGGTCCAACTGGCGGGTGACGTTCTGCTGCGCGCGTTGGAGTCAGGTCTGCTAGGCGATGCCGCCCATTTCACGCTGCGTGCGGGGATCGAACGCGCCCGCGACGGCAAGTTGCCGCATCAGCATGGCTTTGCACCGGGCACGATGGCCGGCGGCCGCAGATCGCCACAACCGGCAACGCACGCCTTCATCTACGCGGTGCGATGGCTCGCTCGGGAAAGGGGCACCGAGCTAGGAGACTTCTTCCCTGACGGCGGCCCAGCCTACATCCAGCAGGGCATGCCGCTCCTAATTGATCTGTTTGAACGCATCGTGAAAGAGGCTCGCGGTCGAGGCACCCGCGAACCCGCGCCACGGAGAGCGACCGAAACCGACTGGCGCGACGTGCAACGGCGGCTGCTGGAGATGTGCGACAAGGACAAGCCATATACCAATCTTCGCGACCTGATGAAGCAAACTGAATGCCGCTCCACGTCAACGGTCAGCAAGGCGATCAAGAGGTCAACCACACTGATCGCCTGGAAGGCCCGGTACGCTAAGGCCAAGTCATCGCCCCGCGCGATCGGGCTGAACGAGGTCGTGATGGACAACATTGAGCAGACGCGCGAGCCGGACCCGAGCCAGGCGGCAGATCAGGACTATGACGACAACGAATTCCGCAGGCTGATCGAAGACGCAAGAACGCCTGAAGATCGTGCGAGGCTCAACGCGATGTCCAATGCGGAGCGCCGTAAGATCGTGGCTCTACGCCGCGCACAGCGGCTCGATCACGAACCGAGCCCGCTTGAGGACGATCCGCCTGACGAGCGGCCGAAGAAAGTGAAGGAATACAAGCGCGTGTAGTCCATGATCCCCAAGCAACGCCGACAGATGGTTGACCTGATCCGCAACGACCTCGACAGAGGCAATCGCATCCTCGAGCGCCGTCCCTGAATAATACGGCCCCGCTTGCTATGCGCGATCCGTGTATCGGCATTTAGGATAGTTGCTGCATCCGAGGAAGGGA
>JADFIM010000262.1 GCA_022566725.1 Planctomycetota bacterium | reverse complement strand
GATAGCGGCCTCGCCCCCCGGGAGGTCCTCATCGATGCCCAGCCCAACCGCATGCCGCTTCTCCGAGACGCACGAATGGCACCATCTGGACGGCGACATCGTCACCCTCGGCATCACCCAATATGCCGCCGATGAACTGACCGATGTCACCTATGTCGAGATGAAAACGCTGGGATCGAACATTGTTCCCGGCGATTCGGTCGGCGAAGTCGAATCCGTCAAGACGACCAGCGAGGTGTATTCAGCGGTCGGCGGCGAGATTGTTGATGTCAACGGGTCGCTGAGCGACGATCCCTCCGTGGTCAACTCGGATCCACATGGTGCAGGATGGTTGGTGAAGATCCGCACTTCAGATCCGTCGCCGCTTGATGGGCTGATGGATCATGCGGCCTACGAGCAACGGTTCTCGGTCAAGAAGTGACCGCGCTTGGAGGGGCGATGTCTTGCGGTGCGGCTTGCCCCGGCGAGCGGCAGTAAGGCCTGGCCATCTCCGGCCGGGCACATCTGGGCGATACAATGGTGTGATGAGCGGCTCACCGTCCGCGCAGCGTCTGCGCATCAAGAGCGAGTTGACGCCCACTGGCGATCAGCCGGCAGCGATCGATGCGCTGGCCGAAGGCATTGCGTCAGGCAAACGCCATCTGACTCTGCTCGGGGCCACCGGAACCGGCAAGACGTTCACGATGGCCAATGTCATCGAACGGGTTCAAAAGCCCACGCTGATCATCAGCCACAACAAGACGCTGGCCGCCCAACTCTACGAAGAAATGCACGAGCTGTTTCCCGGCAACGCGGTCAGTTACTTCGTCAGCTACTACGACTACTACCAGCCGGAGGCGTACATTGCTCAGCGGGACATCTATATAGAAAAGGATGCGTCACGCAACGACGACCTCGATCGGCTCCGCCTGGCTGCCACGAGCACCCTGCTGTCGCGCAGTGATGTCATCGTCGTCGCCTCGGTGAGCTGCATCTTCGGCTTGGGCTCACCGACGGATTATCAGGAGCACGTCCTGGCCGTGCGGCGCGGTGAGACAATCGACCGGCGGACGCTGCTGCTGTCGCTGGCCAACATGCAATATGCTCGCGCCGAAGTGGAGTTCAAGCGCGGCCAGTTCCGGGTGCGGGGCGATGTCATCGAGGTCTACGCCGCCTATGAGAAGTACGCGATTCGCATTGAGCTCTTGGGCGATGAGATCGATCGCCTGGAGCTGATCCACCCCACCAGCGGCGAGGTACTGGCCGAGGAGAACCAGGTCTTCATCTTCCCCGCCGTGCACTATCTGATGCCGCAGGATCGCCTGGAGTCGGCGCTGGCGAGCATTCGGACGGAGCTTGACCAGCGCGTCGTGCAGCTGCGCAGCGAAGGAAAGCTGTTGGAAGCGCAGCGGTTATTAGCACGAACAAAATACGACCTCGAAATGATCGAGGAAGTCGGCTACTGCTCGGGCATCGAGAACTATTCGCGCCACCTCGACGGCCGGGCCGCCGGCGAAAGGCCCTACACGCTGTTGGATTACTTCCGTCATATCCCCGGCCGCAACATGGACGACTGGCTGGTGTTTATTGACGAATCGCACGCCACCATTCCCCAACTCCGGGGGATGTACCATGGCGACCGGAGTCGCAAGCAGGTCCTGGTCGATCACGGCTTTCGGCTGCCCAGCGCTCTGGACAACCGCCCGTTGCGGTTCGAGGAGTTCCAGCAGATCGTTGCGCAGGTGGTGTACGTCTCCGCCACTCCCGGGCCATTCGAGCTGCAGCAATGCCACGGCGAGATCGTCGAGCAGATCATCAGGCCGACCGGCCTGGCGGACCCGCCGATTGAGGTCAAATCGGCCCAAGGGCAGGTCGCCGACATCATCGAGCAGTGCGCCACGCGGGCCCAGCGCAGCGAGCGGGCGCTGATCACCGTACTGACCAAACGCCTGGCTGAGGATCTCACCAACTACCTGCACGACCATGGCCTGTCAGTGCGCTACCTGCACAGCGAAATCGACACTCTCAAACGCCTGGAGATACTGCGCGAACTGCGCCAAGGGGTCTTTGACGTGCTGGTCGGAGTGAACCTGCTGCGCGAAGGGTTGGACCTTCCGGAGGTTTCGTTGGTGTGCATCGTTGACGCGGACAAGGCCGGCTTCCTTCGCAGCGAGACGAGTCTGATTCAGACCATGGGACGCGCCGCCCGCAACCTCAACTCCCAGGTCATCATGTACGCCGACACCGTCACCCCGCAGATGCAGGCGGCGATTGATGAAACCCAACGTCGCCGAACCAAGCAGCTGGCCTACAACCAGGCGCACGGGATCACCGCCCGGACGATCAAGAAGGCCATTCGCCGCGGTATCGAGCAGGAATTGCAGGCCCACAAGACTGCTCGTACCGCCGTCGGCCGAAAGACCGATGCCCAGGGGTACGA
>JADFIM010000099.1 GCA_022566725.1 Planctomycetota bacterium | reverse complement strand
ATGGCTGAGGTGCCGGTCAACTGGTGCCCGGCCTTGGGGACCGTGCTGGCTAACGAAGAGGTGACCAGTGACGGGCGATCTGAGCGCGGCAACCACCCGGTGTACAAGCGACCGTTGAACCAGTGGATGCTGCGCATCACCGCCTATGCCGAACGCCTGGCCGAGGACCTGGAGTTGGTGGACTGGCCGGAACCGATCAAGCTCATGCAACGCAACTGGATCGGGCGCAGCGAAGGCGCGATGATCGAGTTCGCGCTCGCGCCGAAACGGACTGGTCACTTAAGTGACCAGTCCTCGGATCAGGCTCAACAGAATGTCATTCCCGTCTTCACAACCCGCCCCGATACTGTGTTTGGCGCAACCTACATGGTGCTGGCGCCCGAGCACCCCTTGGTCGATCAGGTCACTACGGATCAACAGCGCGACGCCGTGAGCGAATATGTGCGGCTGGCCGCGTCGCGGTCCGACACCGAACGACAGATTGACTCGCGCCAGAAGACCGGCGTCCCCACGGGCGGCGACGCGATCAATCCCGCCACCGGCGAGCACATCCCCATCTGGATCGCCGACTACGTGATGATGGGATACGGGACCGGGGCGATCATGGCCGTACCCGGCCACGATCGCCGCGACTTCGAGTTCGCCAAACAGTTTGGCCTGCCGATCATCGAGGTCGTCAAACCCCACGGCGCGCCAACGCCCGGTGACTCAAGTGACCAAGCGTTTACCGGCGAAGGCGTCGGTATCAACTCCGCCAACAATGAAGTCTCGCTCAACGGCCTGCCCACCCGCGAGGCGAAGAAGACCATCACACAGTGGCTTGAATCCAAGGGGCGGGGCCAGCCCAAGGTGCAATACAAGCTGCGCGACTGGCTGTTCAGCCGTCAACGCTATTGGGGCGAGCCGTTCCCAATCCTGCACGCCGCGGATGGGCGCATCGTCGCCCTCGATGAATCCGAGCTGCCCGTCGAACTTCCGGAAATGAACGATTTCACGCCGCACACCTCGGATGATCCGGACGCTTCGCCGCGCCCGCCACTGTCTCGCGCCCCAGACACATGGAAATACGTCGAGCGCGATGGCGGGCGGTTCGAGCGCGAGCTGAACACGATGCCGCAGTGGGCCGGCTCCTGCTGGTATTACCTGCGGTTCTGCGATCCGCACAACGACGAGCGGTTCGTTGATCCGACCGTGGAGCGCTACTGGATGGGCGAGCGCGGCATCGACCTGTACGTCGGCGGGGCTGAGCATGCCGTGCTCCACCTGCTTTACGCCCGCTTCTGGCACAAGGTCCTCTACGACCTCGGCCACGTCTCGACACCCGAGCCGTTTGGGCACCTGTTCAACCAGGGCTATATCCAAGCGTACGCCTACACCGACGAACGCGGGATACATGTGGACTCTGAGAAGGTCATCGAACAGGACGGCGGATACTTCTTCGAAGGTCGGGCTGTTAGTCGCAGCCTCGGCAAGATGGGCAAATCCCTGAAGAACGCGGTCAGCCCCGACGATATCTGCGAGCAGTACGGATGCGACACGCTGCGGCTGTACGAGATGTACATGGGTCCGTTGCAGGCGAGCAAACCGTGGAACCCACGCGACATCATCGGCCTGCATCGCTTCCTGCAGCGCGTCTGGCGTCTGGCTGTGGACGAGCACAACGGCAATCCGGCGGTTCGCGACGAAGCTGATCCAGCCGTCGAATCGCAGCTGCACCGAACGATCGCCAGGATCGAACAAGACATCGAGCGACAGGCGTTCAACACCGCGATCGCCGCCCTGATCGAGTTCATCAACCTCGCCACCACCGCCGGGGGCCTGACTCTCGATCAATTTCAGCGATTTGCGCTCGCCCTCGCTCCGTTTGCGCCACACATCGCCGAAGAGCTGTGGTGCAAGCTCGGCCACAAGGAATCGCTGGCCTACGAACCCTGGCCGGCCTTCGACCAGGCGATGCTCACCGAGAACTTCATCGAGCTGCCCGTTCAGCTTGGAGGCAAGGTACGGGCCAAGCTCACCATCCCGGCCGACGCCAGCGTGAAGCAGATCGAAGCCGCAGCGCTGGCCGATGCGAAGGTGACCTCATTGCTTAAGGGCAAGACCGTCCGCAAAGTCGTGGTGGTGCCCGGGAAAATCGTGAACATCGTCGCCGATTGAGACAAAAGAGCGACGTTGAGGCTTTACGACCTAAGAAGCCCATGGACTGGAGTTCATGGGCTTCTTCTATGGAGGGACGCGAATCTCCTTTGGTTTCGCCAGTTCCAGCGGTACACTTGCCATTATGCGAACCGCCACTGATTGGCGTGAGTTGTGCCGCTTTGATGATCTGTTGCAGGCCCGCGCGGTGGCCACCTCGGTCGCGGCGATGGAGTTCGACGTCCGCCTCTGCGCTGCGGCTGACCCGGCCCGTGAGGATGACGATGCCGGCCGGCCGCCATACGTCGTGGAGGTCGTTCACACCGACTGGCCGGACTTGGCCGAGGTGCTCGACGAGATCATCGACGAGCAACAGGAGTTCGATCTTCGGCTGGCGACCCGCGCAACCCATCGCGACGGACGACGAGTCATGGTCGTCATCATCCTCACCAGCGCCGCTGACATCTTGCTTCTACTCGGCCTGCTGGAGCTGTAGGAGATCGGCAGGTGAATGAGAAGCCGACGCCGGCGCGCCATACACTCTCGGTATGAGGGACATGGCCGACGTCAGCTCCCCGCTCGACACCCTGGTGGGTCTGCAATCTGACCCCTGGGCGCTCGCCGAGCCGGAACCGACGACGCTGATTGCGCTGTGGCCACACGCGCAACCGCCGAGGATGACCGAAGTCCAGGCCGCGCTTCGCCGATTCATTGGCGACGATGTCACGGTCGGCGACGAACCGCCCGCTGCGGAGGACTCCGTTTTATGGACGGCGGTGTTTGAGCTGCCGGCCCTTCCCCGCCCGGTCATCATCTGGTCCGAGCCGGCCAAGCCGCTCCCGCCGGGAGAGCTGGACGATCCCCAAGCCGAGGCGTGCAAGTGGGTGCTGGGGGCGGAAACGGTGCTGGATGGCAACGATACGCTGAGCAGCTACACCCGTCTCGTGCGCGCTGTGGCCGGGTCATTCCAGGACATCCCGGCGATCCTGGATGTGAATTGCACGCGCTGGCACCTCCGCCACGACATCAATCGCCTGTTCCTCTGCGGCGACATCGAACCCCCAGCGGAGGTCCTGTGGATCATCCACGTGGTACAGAAGCCGGCCGAAACCGGCACCGCCTGGCTGCATACCCACGGGCTGTGGCGATGCGGCCGGCCGGAACTCGAACTGTTGCAGATCCCTGGGGAATGCATCGGCCCCGCCTGCGAGCTGCTCGGCGCCATCGCGGAGCTTTCGCTCGACGAGCCGCTGCCGGGGCCGGGTGAGCCGCTGGAAGTGGGCCGCGAGCTTGCGGTGACCCTTCAACCATGGCAAGAAGTGGTAACACACCTCAAGTCCGACATCCCCGGCTCCATCACCAGCCGCCAGGCCGATGCCGACAACCCTCACCAGGGCATCCGGGCCGTGATCTGCGAGTTGAAATCTCAGGAAACACGCCGGGCAACCCAGTTGTGGCCTAAAGACATCGTGCTGAAGGTGCAACGCCATGAGGCGGCCTTGTACCGCAGCCAACGAGCCACAGACCGTCAGGCCGCCCGCGCTCAGGCCACATGGTCGAAGTTGATCGCAGCGTTCTCATCGGTCCCAGGCAGGACTCCGCCTGGCTGGTCGTTTTTGATCAAGGCCGGCTTTGCTGACGAGGACCTCAAGCCCACGAACCGCGAGCATCTGTGGTTCGAACTGCTGCGGGTCAACGGCGACCGCGCCGAAGGCCGGCTCATCAACCAGCCGGCTACGGTTCCCCGGCTCAACGAGGGGGATGCGATCTGGATCGACGCTGCAATCGTCACCGACTGGCGAGTCTGCACCCCGATCGGCGACTTCGGCCCCGATGAAGCAGCCGCAATGTCGCAGGCGATCGACGAACTCAAGAGCAAGGCGGCGGTGAGCTCATGAACAATGAGCCGCGATCCAACGACATGGCGGTTGTCGCGACCACCGCAACAGAATTCGAAGCACAGACCAAGGCGGCGGTCCTGCGATCGGAAGGAATCGACTGCACGGTGACGCGCAACGCGCCTTCGTGGACCGGCCACGTCTCAATCAGTCCTACGGCGTGGGGGGCAACGGTATGGGTTCGCCGCCAGGATCTCGAGCGCGCTCAGGGCGTCTTGCACCAAGCCGTCGCAGATTCGGTGGATCTGGATTGGGACGAGGTTGATGTAGGGGAGCGCGAGGATAACCTGCCGCTGCGACCGGTCAATCAGATGCCATGGTTGGCGAAGGTGGCATTCGCGGTCGCCGCAGCGCTGATACTTCTCACCGTCCTGCTGGCGCTGTTCGCTTTAACCATGTAGTGCCCGGCGGATAGCGCGCTCGCTCTCGCTTGCGGCTCGTTACCGATCACGAAACTTGATCAGGGCCGGCCGTGGGGCGAAGAGCGTCGTCGCCCAGTCGGCCTCCGCCTCCCGGATCGACTCAACCTCGCTCCTGCCGGAGCCGAACTGCTTGAGCAACTCAGCCGAGGCGAGCACAATGCCGATCTCCAACGTCTCATACTGCGGCTGCCTCGCTTCATTCCACAGCGGCCGGCCGTCCCCATCTCGCCTGACACGATTGACGACGAGCTGCACCTCATCGCCCGGACGCCTCGCCTGTATGCGGCGGATGAGATCGTTTCGCCCGTTCAGCGGATTCCCGTCCACATGGGTGATGCGGTCGCCGCGCTGTAAGACGCGCTCGGCCGGGAGGTCGGGCAGCAGATCCATGATCACGACTTCACCTGGCTGATTCGCATCAGGCCGCTCGATCTGCATACTGATACCCAGCGCGCCTCGCGGCGTGTTCAACAGGCGCTGCCGCACTACTGCTAGAAGCCGATGGCGCTGCTCAGTAGTCAACGCCTCGCGTGCCAGGACGGCATACAACTGGCGCTGATCGTCCGGGGCATCTTGCAGGGCCTTGGTGGCTGCTTCCCGCTCCCGGTAGCACGGATGATCCAAACGCGCCACCATCGCCATGATCTGGGCGGTGACGTCGACCAACGCCAACTCCTGGGGGGTCGGAAACCCCCACGGCCCGGCCAGGCAGTGATTCGCCATACCGGCCGCCAGCACCGCGGTGACTATCAATACGACAGAGGCATTGTGGGTGGGCGGAAGTGACCGTGGCATCGTCTACCCCTGCTCCTGGAGGAACCGGATGATCTTACCGGCCCGCGGCGCGATCCAATGTACCTTGCGCTCGATCATCGAGAGAAACGTGGATCCGGCGATACGACCAAAGCTCCCGGTGGCGGCGATCGGGACCACGCTTTCAAGGATCAGCGCCTCAATCATCAGCCAGGGCAATGCCGCCAGCTCATCGGAGCGCACAGGATGTTCGGCATCGTGATCATAACCGCGGACCAACCGCCGAATCCGCTCGACGTCCAGACCTTGCGGCCAATCTGCCGGATCATCGTGAGCCGGCATCTTCATCGAGAACTGCAGGGCTGCGTTGGCGATGTCTGCGATGCGCGGCTCGAGACGGGCTGAGTCAAAATCCAGGACCGCCACGACCGCCCCGCCGCGGTACAGCAGGTTCCCCGGATGCCAATCGCCGTGGATAATGACTTTACGCTGGGACCGGAATCCGGATTGATCGACGCGCTTCCCCGCCTCGCGGTAAGCCTTACGCAGAAACACGCAGGTGTCGCGAAAGGCGCTGCGATCCGCCTGCGGCTCAATCTCGGCCCCCGCATCCGGAATCTGTGCCAACTGCGCGTCGATTGCCGGCGCGGCGTGGAAGGTGGCAACCGGAGGTTCATACGGCGGTTGATACCTCGCCAGGAGCCGATGCAGCGCACCCAATGCCCGGCCGGCCTGCTCCGTGGCGCCCGCCGAGCCGTCGTACCGCGTGCCGATTGTGTACTGGAACATCTCGTAAATCCGTCCGTTGAGCTGCAACAACGAGTTGTTGCCTTGACGGGTGCCGATCAACTCGGGAACCGGATAGCCGTGCTCGACCAGGAATAGCTGGAGGCTGTGGGCAAACGCGACGCGATATGGATCGTCGCGTCCGAGTGCCCGGCGTTTGAGGAGGAACTCGCCCCGTCCCGTCTTGATTCGAAGCTTCGGAGCCCGGCGAGACCCGCGGGAACACACACGGATCTGCTCGATGACGCCCAGACCGTAGTGGCTGATGACCGTAGCTAACTCATGTGCGCCAAACCGCTCACGCTGGACCCGATCATCCACCATCGGGCCGATGTGGGGCAGCGGTTGCGGCGGGGGCTCACTCGGCGACATCACCCTGTATTAGGACCCCAAATCAAGGCAAGGCAAGCGCGGAGTCGAAACGCCCAGCGCGAAACGATACGCGGTTCGCCAGCGGCCGAAGCGCGGGGGCAAGCCCCGCCGCGAAACAGCGGCTGCTTCATACTTGTTTCGCCAGCGGGCTCGCCCCGCTGCGATCCTCGCGCCGACTCTCACTCCACGTTCTGCACCTGCTCCTTGATCCGATCGATGGCTCCCTTGATCTGGACGATCTCGCGGCTGATGTCAATGTCCAGGCACTTGCTGGCGATGGTGTTCGCCTCCCGGAGCATCTCCTGACTCAGGAAGTCGAGCGTCCGGCCGGCCGGCTCGCCCTCTTCGGCGTTGAGGATCTCGGCAAACTGTTGAAGGTGCCCCTGGAGCCGCGAGACCTCCTCGGAGATGTCGCTGCGCTCCGCGTACACCGCCACCTCGCGGATCAGGTCCTCCTGGCCAATGGCCGACCCCGACTCCGCCAATAGCGCGTTGATCCGCTCCTGCAGCCGCTTCTGATAATGCTCCACCACCACCGGCGCCCGCTGGGCCACCTTGGTCAGACGGTCGGCAATCTGGCGGCAGTGCTCGTGAAGCTGGTCAAGGGTTGTTCGGCCTTCGCGGCTGCGCATGGCCAGAACCTTGTCGCAGGCCTCATCCACCAACCGAAGGAGCACTGGCGCGGCGCGCTGAAGCAGCTCCTCACCAGTGCCGGCGATCACCACCCCGGGCAGTGACAAAATGGCCCCCAGGTCGATTCGCGCTGGGTCCAGCTCGTCGGGCGCAACTGCGCGCAGCTGGGCCAGGTACCCTTGCAACGCCTCGGCGTTGATCCTAGCCGAGGCGCCGACCGAGGAACCCGAAAAACGAACGGTCATGACCACGCTGCCGCGCCCCAGCCGCTGCGCCAATGCCGGCTCGAGTTGGGCCTCAAGCCCCTGCAACTCTTCAGGCAGGCGGATCAGCGCCTTGAAGTACTTGCTGTTGAGCGACCGCAGCTCGACGACGTAGCGGGCGCCATCGACTTCCGTCGCCGCCGCTCCGAAACCCGTCATCGACCGAATCATCGTGTCACCGTTGCGGCTGGTTGCCGGGTCGAGTTGTCGGGGCCGTGGAGGGGCTCAACACGTCCGAAGCCGACGTGCCGATAATGTCCACGTCCCCGAATTGGATCGTCTGCTGCGTCGAGACCGGCTGGATTGGCGGCGCGGTGGTCGGGGGTTGGGTCGTTTGAGCAACGGCCGGCTGGGTCGTCGCCGCAGGAGTAGCGTCGTCCAAGAGGTTCAGCGCGATCGCCAGCCCCAGGTACACCACGAACGCCAGTACCGTCGCGACGGTCAGTGCATCGCCGACCCGGCCGCCGAAGACCGTCTCGGTCCCCGCTCCGCCCGCTCCGCCGAACGCCCCGGCCAGTCCGCCGCCTTGGGGACGCTGCACAAGGATAATCAAGACCATCACGATCGCCACGATGACAAACACGACGGTCGCGATCCAAAACCACATCGTCATCGGCTTCGCGCCTCTCGATTCACTTCCTTCGCCTCGACCGCAGCCCGAACAATCGCCATGAACTGCTCAGCATCGAGCGATGCTCCTCCAACCAATGCTCCGTCAATCTCACCTCGGGCGAAGAGGTCGGCGGCGTTTTCCGCATTGACCGAGCCGCCGTACTGTATGCGAATTGAGCGAGCGGCGTCTTCATCATACAAGTCGGCGATGTTCCTGCGGACCAGGCGATGGACGGCCTCGGCGTCGCCCGGACCGGCCACCTTGCCCGTTCCGATGGCCCATACCGGCTCGTAGGCGATCGTCACCTGACGCAACTGGTCGATTCCGACCTCCCGCAGACCGGACATGAGCTGGTTGATGTTGACCTGATCCGTCTGGCCGGCCTGGCGCTGCTCGTGCGTCTCGCCAATGCACACCACGACGTTCAGCCCAGCTTCGAGCGCCCGACGGACCTTCGCGTTGACCAACTCATCATCCTCGCCGATCACGTGCCGGCGCTCCGAATGGCCGGCCAGCACCACCTGCACGTTGAGATCAAGCAGCATGTCGGTGCTGACCTCGCCGGTGTATGGGCCGTCCGGCTGCGGGTAGAGATCCTGAGCGCCCAGCTGAACACCGTGGTGCCCCAGGGTTCTGCCGACCGCTTGGAGGTATGGAAACGGCGGATACACGGCGATGTCGCAATGCTCGACGAATTGGCCGCAAGAGGCGGCGATCTCGTCGGCCAGCTCGACCGCTGAGGCCAAGTCGGTATTCATCTTCCAGTTGCCGCCCACAAAGGGCCTGCGGCTGGCCATGAATCACAGCATACCCGTTCGGGAGCAGGCAGACCTCTCTCCACCAGCCGTTTCGCCAGCGGGCTTGCCCCGCTGCGGTCGCCATGTTTCGCGAGCGGGCTTGGATCGTAGCCCCCCTTTGGCAAGGCGGGCCATGTTTCGCGAGCGGGCTTGCCCCGCTGCGATCACAGTGGCCGCGCGGAGGCAATCCGCGCCGACGGCACGGGGGCAAGCCCTGCCGCCAAACAGGTTTCTTAGAATGCCGTGTATGGTGCGCGCGTACCACGCGGTATTCAGTATGTACGGGTTCTGGCTCCCAAACGATCCGCGCGGATCGTGGTCGGACTTCGTGCGCTCGTGGGAGATTGCGCGGCTCGGCAAGGCGAGCAAAGTCAATACACGGCGGTCACTTGCCCACACGCCACATGATGTAAGGCTTCGACAGCGGGCGAAGCGAGCACTGAAGTACCCGGCAGTCGTTCTCGCTGGCGTGCAGGCGCGGGCGGTTGGGCACGGATTCGCGATAGCGGTCGCGAAGTCCGGCTACTGCATTCACGCCTGCTCAATTCTGCCACAGCACGTGCATCTGGTGGTCGCGCGACATCGGCTACCGGTTGAGCAGATCATCGCTCACCTCAAGGGGGCCGCGACGCTACGGCTGATCGACGAAGGTATACATCCGCTGAAGAACTGTCGCACGTCCCGACGGACGACACCTACCCCTTGGAGTCAGCGTAAGGGATGGGTTGTCTATCTCAGTGATGATGGCGACATTCGCCGCGCGATCCGGTACGTGGAAGAAAACCCAATCAAAGAGGGCAAGCGGCGGCAACGGTGGTCCTTTGTTGTTCCGTTCGAGGCGTAGGCTGTTTTGCGGCGGGGCTTGCC
>JADFIM010000005.1 GCA_022566725.1 Planctomycetota bacterium | reverse complement strand
CTCAACGGTGACGGATGCGCTGACTCAAAGGACCTCACGATTCTGCTGGGTGCGTGGTGCTCGGCCGTCAACGATCCGAACCCGCCGAGCCCGCCCTGCGAGAACTGCACGCAAGCGAATCTCGACGATGCGGACATCGCTGGCGCGGGCGGAGGCCCGCCCGATGGGTGTGTGGACTCAAGCGACCTGTTGAAGCTGCTGGGCGAGTGGTGCTCCGACGCCGGCGGCAATCCGTGCGGCACATGCTTCCCGCCTCCATAAGCGACGGGCCGCGCACGTCAGTAAGCGCCCGAGGGGCGTGGGCTGCCTTACGGTCGCGGCTCGATAAATCGCTCCACGTAGGCCGCAACTGATCTCGTGGGCAACTGGGGTTGAGGATAGGCCTCGCGCTTGATACTCGGCTTCGGCGATGACGGTCATGGAGAGCTGCATGCGAATGGAGCCTTAGGGCAAGGCGTCGCCAGCGAGTTCACGAAGAGCTTCGTCGGCCTATGCTTCGCATGTGCGAGCGCCGACGAACCTTCAAGACGCGACTGCGGTCATCGAGCTGTTCGACCACGCGGCCCAGACCCTGCGGTCATCACCCCTTCGCGCCGGCTCGACGATGCATCTGCCCGGGCACGGTCGGCTGCTCGCCACGGGCGATCTACACGACAATCCCGATCACCTCAGGAAGATTGTCCACCTCGCTCGCCTGGAAGATTCGCCTCAGTATTGCCTTGTCCTGCACGAGATCATTCACAGCGATCGGCTGATCAATGGCGTGGACCTCAGCCACCGGATGCTTTTGCGCGTGGCCGATCTGCTGGTTAAGTATCCTCGCCAGGTGCACGTCCTGCTGGCCAATCACGAGCTGGCCCAGATGACCGGCCGGGGTGTATCCAAGGGAGCGGGCAACAGCATCGAGCTGTTCAATGGCGGACTGGCGTTCGTCTTCGGCGATCAATGGGACGCCGTGGCGGAGGCGGTCAATCGCTTCATACGGGCCATGCCGCTGGCCGTGATGAGCGCGTCAGGCCTGTTGTGCTCCCATTCCCTGGCGGCACCATCAGCGATGGATCTCTTTGACCCCGACGTGCTGCATCGTGAGCTGACGGACGAGGACTATCGCCCCGGCGATGGCTCAGCGTACATGATGGTGTGGGGCCGCGGATATAGCGACCAGCAAGTCGAGCTGCTCGCCAAGCGGTGGGGCGTCAAGCTCTTTTGCCTGGGCCATGTTCATGCGGACGCCGGCGCGGCGACGCGAGGCCGGCGAGTGATCGTGCTGAACAGTGACCACGAGTTGGCGTCCGTGCTGCCGATCGACCTGGCTTGTGTGCCCACCGCCGAGGAGGCGATCCTTTCAGCAGTTCGGCTCCGGGCAATCGCGTTGCCACAACAACCGCAAAGATTCACCGCCCAGACACCCAAACCACAGAGCCGCAAGCCATGACTGATGAGTGGTCAGCCATGACTCAGAAAGCGGTTGACGATCGTGCCTCTGTGCCTCTTGCGTCTGGGTGCTCTGGGCCGCTGGGTGGTGATGAATGATGGAGAATCGAGGTGTGGCGATGGCGCAACCCGTACTCCTGGCCATCGAGACTTCTCAGCGACAAGGCGGTGTGGCTGTACGCGATCATCAAGGTCGAACGCATGTCGAGCGGCTTGCCTCCACGTTGCGACAGGATGACGATCTGCTTGGGGCGATTGACCGGCTCTATGCCCGTCTGAAGTTGAAGCCCAAGGCGACGGAGGCGGTCGGCGTGTCGATCGGCCCGGGGGCCTTTACCGGACTGCGGATCGCCGTGAGTACCGTCAAGATGATCTGCGAAGCGCTGGGCACGAAGATCATCGCGGTGCCGAGTGCGCTGGTGGCGGCGGCGTCGTATGATGGGCCGGGGCCGATCATCGTTGCCCTGGCAGCGAAGGGACCGACGGCATGGGCCACGCAGTTGGACCGAGTCGGCGGTCTGTGGCAGATCATCGGCGACGGACGGCTCATCGATGCCGATTCGCTCGGCCTGGATCAGATCAAAGCGCTGGTCGCTGATGAGCACCTGCCGCAGAAAATGCGGGCCAAGTGTGAGCAGGCGGCGGTGCGGGTCGTCGAGCCGATGTTCGATCCACGCGCGTGCCTGGCCGTTGCCGCGCAGCGGCTAGACCAAGGCTGCACGACGGATCCGCTGGCTCTGGGGCCTCTGTATCCACGCCGGCCGGAGGCGGTCGCGGTCTGGGAACGCCGGCACCCGTCCTAGACCCCACCGAGTTGGCGTCCCAGAACCCGCTCAGGTGCGCGAGTTGTGACCTTTGCGCGGGATGGGCAGCAGCGGCCCTGTCCTGACGCTGAAGTTCCCGGCAGCTGGAACCGATCCATAACTCTGGCAATCTGCAATGGTTGCGGCAATCTGGGACATTCATTGGGGCATACAATTCAACGAGGCTGGTCATGGCTAAGGGCAGTGGGACAAAGACTTGGTCCAAAAAGCAGGTGTTCACGACCGGCGAAGCCGCTGAGATCTGCAAGGTCTCCCAGCAGACCATCATTCGCTGCTTCGACAACGGGCGGCTCCATGGCTTCCGGGTGCCGGGCTCGCGGTTTCGGCGAATTCCCCGCGGTGAACTGCTGCGGTTCATGAAGGCCAACGACATCCCGATCGATGGGTTGGAGAGCACCCGGAAACGGGTGTTAGTCGTGGATGACGATGAGCAGATTATTGATCTGTTCCTCGACGTGTTCGGTCGCGACGATCGCTTCGAGGTCAAGACCGCGAAAACCGGATACGACGCCGGGCTGCTCACCGAGAATTTCAAACCACATCTGATCCTGCTTGACTACATGTTGCCGGACATCAACGGCAACCTGGTCTGCGAGCGAGTTCGCGCCAACGCCGAGCTTGCTGACACCAAGATCATCGTCGTCTCCGGCGTCGTGAAGCAGGATGAGATCGACGCCCTGCTCCGCAATGGCGCCGACGAGTTCTTCAAAAAGCCGTTCAATATTGACGAGCTTGTCAAGCGGGTATCTGAACTCCTCGACGTGTAAGTGGGGGATCGCCAAATTGAACTGGCGTCGGGAGCCGGTGATCTCGTGGCAAGCCGTCAGATGAATCAACAGAGGCGCGTCGAGCTGATCTTGCAGCAGTTGGATCAGCTGCCGACGCTCAGCTCAGTGGCGATCCGGCTGCTCGACCTGACTGCGGCCGAAGATTCCGACGCGAAGGATGTCATCGGGCTCGTCTCGTCTGACCCGGCCCTGTGTAGCAAGGTGTTGAAGTTGTGCCGCTGCATGGCTGGTGGTCGGGCGCGGCAGGTCACCACCATCGACCGTGCGGTGGTGCTTGTCGGGTTCGACGCCTTGCGCAGTGCCGTGCTCTCGGTTCAGGTGTTTGAGATCTTCGACGGGATCGCCAGTCCCGGGGGCGAGCAGCGGACCGAGCCGGCGGTCTTCGATCGGCACATGTTCTGGCATCACAGTCTCGCGGTGGCGGTGGTTTGTGAGCACATCGCCGCAAGTACCAGCGGCCCCGGCAAGATCCAGCGCGGCGAGGCCTTTAGCTGCGGGCTGCTGCACGATCTTGGTCTGCTCGCTCTGCATGTGGCGATGCCCAAAGGCTTTGATCGCGTCTGCGAACTCGCCGAATCGCACGGCAAGACCTTGGATCATGCCTGCAGGCGAATCATCGGAATCGGCGGGTGCCTCGCCGGCAAGCGGCTCGCGGAACATTGGCGACTGCCGCAGCTCATGATCGATGTGATCTGGCTGCACGGTCAGCCGGTCAATGCGCTTCCGGACGGGCCGAACCGGCCTCTGATCGCGCTGGTTTCCCTGGCCGATGCGATCGCCCGGCGCCAGCACCTCACCCCCGCCGGCCATGCCCCGCGAGGCGAGGATATCCAGGGAATGTGTAAGGAGATCGGCCTGGAGTATCGCGTGGTCGCCCAGATCATCCCTCGCCTTCACGATGAAGTTGCCCAGCGCGCTGAAGCGCTCGGTATGGGCGAGCAACACGGTGTCAATGTCCTGCTGCAATCGATCTGTCGGGCCAACGAGGTTCTCGGACGATCTCATGCGACGATGCTGAAGCGAGCCGCCTCAACCGAGCGGCAATCCTCGGTGCTCGAGGCGATAACGAAGTTTCACGACGCAACCGGGCCACGGTCGGTCGAGCATGTTCTGGGCAGGGTCGTCGAATCGGCGCGAAGCGTGTTTGGGGACGGCCCGTTCTCGGTCCTCTATCAGGGCGGTGACGACGAACCTTGCTTGGTTTTCCACTTTTCCAGCGATAGTCGCCTGCTTCGAAGCCGGGTGGTTGAGATCCCGGCCGGCTCCGGGCGGCTTGCGGACCTTGACGGCGGGTTGCGGGCCTCGATGCGCGTGCAGGACGTGCTGCCCTGGCTGGGCGACTGCCTTTCGCAGGGCGGCGATCAGCTCCAGACGTGGGTTCTTCCACTGCCGTGTAGCCCCCACGTCGCAGCAGCCCTGCTGCATGACCGATGCCTCGATACCGACCGAGAGCGCAAGACCCTCGGCGCGCTGCTTCTTACCTGGGGCGCTGCCGTTGACGCCGCCGCCGAGCACCAATCGGCCGGGCGACTTGCCGAGCAGTTTGCCCAAGCCAATCGAACCTTGGCCGAAACCCGCGATACATTGGCTCGAGCCCAAGCCTTGGCATCTTTGGGGGAGCTGGCGGCCGGCGCCGCCCACGAGATGAACAATCCGCTGGCGATCATCTCCGGGCGGTCGCAGCTGCTGGCCGGGCGATCGCAAGATCCCGAACTCAAAGTCATGGCCGAGCAGATCGTACAGGAGTCGCATCACCTCAGCGACATGATCACTGCCTTACGAGACGTAGCCGAGCCGGCCATCACCAACGTCCGTTTGTTCGATCTTGCCGAGCTGCTGCACGAAGTCGTGCGAAGGGTCAGTCCGAAAAGAAATGGAGATGCTCCGGTCAAACTCGTTATCGATGAAGAGCTTCCGCCCGTATGTCTTGATCCGGATCACATCGCCAAAGCAGTGCACGAGTTGCTTCGTAACGCTTTGGAGGCCCAACCTTCACGGCAGATTGAGCTGCGGGTTCATATTGATCCACTGGATGACCGATTGATGATCCAGGTAACGGATGATGGGCCTGGGCTGAGTGATCACATCCTGGCGCACGCGTTTGATCCGTTCTTCAGTGACAAGCCCGCGGGTCGCGGGCCCGGCTTAGGGCTTGCAGTAGCGCGACGGCTGGTCGAAGCGCACCGCGGGCGGCTGACGCTGGAGAACGCCGCCGATGGAGGGGCCGTAGCCACCATTTGGCTTAGTGCCTGGCGGGGAACGCAACCGCAGCGCGGCGTGGCGTGACGCCGTGTGTGGGGTACCGGGCGGTTGGCCGGGCGCAAAGGGGCGCCGACTGACTGTTGGGTCGTTGCTTGGAGGAGGGAGCGTCCGATGGAATCATTGGAGCGGGAGATTGCCGAAGCCTTCACCGAGCAGCCGCCCAAGCACGAGCCGGGGCGCATCCTCATTGCCGGTAGCCCAAGCGATAGCCGCACCGCCTTGGTGACGAAGCTGACCGAGCGTGGCCATCGATGCATTTGCGTCAGCGGACTTCACGAAGCTCACGCTTCCCTTGCCCGCGGGCGATTTGATCTGGTGCTGATGGACCTGGCGCTGCCTGACGGCGACGGCATGGAGCTGGCCCGATCACTCCAGCAGACCTCGCCGTCCACCAAGTCGATCGTGCTCTCTGGGAGCAAGTCATTCCTCAAGGCTGTGGAGGCCCTGCACTGCGGCGTCATTGATTTCGTCAGCATTCCGGTTGACTTGGATGATCTTGTGCAGCGCATCGAATCGGCTTTGGCCAAGTCGCAGGCGGACCGGCAGCGCGAGGAGCGACTGGCCAGACTCAAGCGCGTGTGCAAGAAGCTCGTCGCAGCCCGCCAGGAAGTCTCGCAGCACCTGGACACGCTTTGTAAGGATCTGGTGACCGCCTACCAGGACGTCTCCGTGCAGATGAGTGAGGTTGCCATGGCCAGCGAGTTCCGCACGTTGCTGAAGCAGGAACTCGACGTCGAAGAGCTGCTTCGCACAGCGCTTGAATATCTGCTGGCTAAGATCGGACCCACCAACGCAGCGGTGTTCCTAGCGGACGATCAGCTCAACTTCGACCTCGGCGCGTACGTGAACTACGACTGCCCGCGCGAAACGATCAGCGTGCTCCTGGATCACCTCTGCGGGGCGGTGTGCCCGCAAATGGCCGATGAGACCGAGCTCGTCTTGTTCGATGACGCCGACACCTTTGCCCAATTCATCGGCGCGGATGCGGGATTCCTTGCCGGCAGCCAGGTCGTCGCCCTATCCTGCCTGCACGAGGGAGAATGCCTCGCGGTGATCGTGCTGTTCCGCAGCAAGGATGATCCCTTTGGCGAGGAGGTCTCGACCACGCTGGAGATTCTTCGATCGATCTTCGCCGAGCAGATCGCACACGTGCTGAAGGTGCATCATCGCATTCGGCCTCAATGGCCAAGTGATCCCCCCGACGACGCATACGAACCCAACGACTACGACGAGTTCGGCTTCGGCCCCCTGGCGGCATAGGCGCCCGCGTAGCGGCGTTGATCCGCCCGTGATGCCCGACCGTAAACAGCCCCGGCCGGGGGATGGTCCGTGGAGCCACGGCCGCCGGGCCGCGCATTGCGTTCGCAGACGTTACCGGCCGGGCATCGACGCCGCGGCCTGGGTGATGTCACGCGAGACTACTCGCACGTGATCGGGTCCGAGCGTCTGTTTGAGCGCCCCGATCAGGTCGGGCCCGGAGGTCACTCGCAGCCCGTGGGGTCGCAACGCGACGCGTCTCCCATTGGTATGCAGATGAAGCAGAACCTCCACGGACCCGCCGCCGTTGCCGCCGGCTCTGCGCAGCAGATCGTCAAGCGAGCGCATGATCCCTTCAAGCGGTTCGCCTTGCGGCTCGTCGATGAGATCCAGCTCGATGCGAGCCGCGACCTGCTGGGCCACATCCTCAATTCGGATGACCTGCTCAACGATGACCTGAGGTTCGCCGCGCGAGCGGTCCACTTTCCCGATCAAGGCGACGATCGCATCGTTACGGATCAGCCGGCCGTACCGGGCGAAGGCGTCGCTGAAAATGACCGCCTCGATTGCGCCGGTCTTGTCTGCGATTGTCACCACGGCCATCTTCTGCCCGGCCCTTGGGCCGCTACGCACGATCCTTGGGCGGACATGCGCCAGCACGCCTCCGAGCCTCACCGACTTCTTGTCCGCCAGGGTGGAGACCGTCCTCACATCGGCCGCGCCCAACCGCCGAAGCGCCTCTTCGTGAAGATCGAGCGGATGGCCGGAGACATGAAAGCCCAACGCTTCCTTCTCCAAAGCGAGCGTCTTGATCTGTTCCCATGGCTGGACGTTGGGCAGCGGGCGCTGGTGTGAGGTGTGGGCGGCGGCGGGCTGAGACGGCGAGAGGAGGAAGTTCAACTGGCCGCTGCGCCGATCATCCGCAGTCGCCTGCCCAGCGGCGATCGCATCGGCAAGGGCAGCGATCACCGCGGAGCGTTGCTCCACGGCGTGCACCGAATCGAACGCCCCGGACTTGACCAGAGCCTCGATCGTCGCCTTGTTGACGATTCGCAGATCAACTCGTTCGCAGAAGTCGAAGATGGATGTGAATGGGCCTCGGGCCCGTCGTTGGTCGATGATCGCGTTGATGGCTGAGCTGCCGGCCCCCCGAATGGCATTGAGGCCGAAGCGCACATGACCATGGTTGGCGTCGCGGGGCTCGCCCGCTGCGTACACAACGGAGAAACTTGCCTCAGAAAGGTTCACGTTCGGCGGCTTGACCTCAACCCCGATATGCGGGTGATCTTCGCTGTGATCGGGAAACACGGTAAGCCGGCAGTCTTCCAGGTAGGGCGCCCAATCGTCAACCTTCCGTGCGGCACTCTCATAAGTCAGCAGCGCCGCCATGTATTGGTTGGGGAAGTTCGTCTTGAGGTACGCAGTCTGATACGCGATGATCGCGTACCCCGTCGAGTGTGACTTGTTGAAGCCGTAGCCGGCGAACTTGAGAATCAAATCGAACAGGTCGTCGGCCTTGCGGTCCGAAAGGCCCTTCTGGCGGGCGCCGTCGATGAACTTCGGCCGCACCGCGTCGATCACCGCGCGGTTCTTCTTGCTGATCGCCTTGATGAGGCTGTACGCCTTCCGCAGCG
The DNA here is from genome assembly GCA_022566725.1 of Planctomycetota bacterium. Classification (GTDB taxonomy): domain Bacteria; phylum Planctomycetota; class Phycisphaerae; order Phycisphaerales; family SM1A02; genus JADFFQ01. Next base: position 23,392 of record JADFIM010000005.1, on the reverse strand, counting down.
GGATGTCGCCCAGGCCGTGAAGAATCTGCATGACCTGTTCCTGGTACACCATGATGCCGTAGGTCTCCGCGGTGTACTTGTCCACGATCGGATGAACCTTCGGAACGCGCTGCTTGGCGTGCTTGCGCATGATGTACTGGGGAATCAGATCCATCGGCCCCGGCCGGAACAGCGCGTTGGCGGCAATGAGGTCTTCAATGCGATCGGGCTTGAGGTCCAACACCAGCCGGCGCATTCCGGGTGATTCGAACTGGAACACGCCGGCGGTGTCGCCGCGGCGGAACAACTCAAATACCCGCTGGTCGTCGTAATCCAGACGGTCCAGATCCAACGGATGCGGTGCAGGACAGGCTTGACGCTTGAGGCTGGAGTCTTGAGACACCCGAGGCGGTTCTTTGCCGACCGCCGACCAGATGGCCTCGTCAGGAAGCGTCTCGCGGATCAGCTTCTTCGCCAGCTCGATGGTCGAGAGCGTCCGTAGACCGAGGAAGTCCATCTTGAGCAGACCGACGCGTTCGCAGGTCGGCCCGTCCCATTGCGTGACCACATCGCTGCTGCCCGCTGCGCGACAAAGGGGGACGATGTTCTCCAGCGGCTGGGTTGCGATGACCACCCCGGCCGCGTGCACGCCGGCGTGGCGCGCATGGCCTTCCAGCGCTCTGGCCGTATCGATCACCCGCTTCACCTCCGGGTCCGTTTCGTACTCGGCTCTGAAGTCCGGCTCCTTTTGCAGCGCTGCGTCGATGGTGATGTGCAGCTCGTTGGGAATGAGATTCGCCAGGCGTTGACCTTCGCTCGGCGACCGCCCCAACACCCGCGCCACATCCTTGATCGCCGCCTTGGCCTTGAGCCGCCCGAACGTGATGATCTGCGCGACGTGGCCGTACTTCGCGCGGACGTAGTCCAGTACGCTCGCCCGGCCATCCTGACAGAGGTCGATGTCGATATCGGGATACTCGCTTCGATCCGGGTCGGTGAAACGCTCGAACAGCAGGCCGTAGCGCAGCGGGCAGGCGTTGGACAGACCAAGTGCATATCCGACCATGGTTCCAACGCCCGAGCCCCGAGCCGTGGCGGGAATGCCCTGCCCGTGGGCCCAATTGACGAAGTCCCATACGATCAGGAAGTACGCGCTGATGAGCTTGTTGGAAAGGACCTGCAGCTCCCACTCCAGGCGATCGCGGATCTGTGGCGTGATGCCATCCGGCCCGTAACGCCAGATGAGCCCGGCCTCGCACAACGCTGCCAACGCTTGATCGCAGCCTTGGCGAACCTCTTGCGGCGACAGCTTGTCTTGCTGTTGCGCGTCATATGGCAATAACTCGAACGCACCGCAGAAGCGCTTCAGCCACGGGGTCGGGTCACCGCCATCGTACGCCGGCGGCTCGTGCAGACGAACCACCCGTACCATCGGCGCGTGATTGGCCGAATCCCCCAGATCAACGTCGCAGCGCTTGGCGATGCGTGTTGTGTTTTCGATCGCCTCCGGAACGTCCGCGAAGAGCTTCGCCATCTCCGCCGGAGACTTCACATACAGCTGCGATGAGTAGCGAAGGCGCGAAGTATCATCCTTGGTCTTGCCCATCGAGATGCAGCAAAGGCTGTCGTGGGTGTCCGCGTCCTGTGCCGACAGAAAATGCGCGTCGTTGTCGGCGACGAGCGGAAGATCCAATTCCTCAGCCAGGCGCAGCAGCAACCCGTTGAGCCGATCCTGTTCGGCTATCCCCGTCCGTTGCAGCTCAATGAAGAATCTCGGCTCCCCCTGCTCATTCTTGCCGAAGGTCCCAGCGTGCCATCGGGCTTCCTCGGCGGCAGCGACGTAATGCGCCTCGTTGTTGGTCTGCGCGTATCGGGTCAGATGGTGGGCGATCGAGCTGCCCAGGTGTCCGTTGATGGCAATCAGACCGTCGCACCACCTCGCAAGCGTGGACTTGTCCATCCTGGGCCGGTAGTAAAATCCGTTGGCAAACGCGTCGGAGCTGAGCTTGACAAGGTTGTTCCAGCCGATGTTGTTCTCAGCCAGCAACACCAGGTGGAATCCCGCGTCGGCGATGCCGGTGGCGGATTTCTCCCGGCGGTCGCCCGGGGCGACGTACGCCTCGATGCCAAGGATCGGCTTGACGCCCGCCGCGATGGCCTTGGCGTAGAACTCCACGGCGCCGTAGAGGTTGCCATGATCGGTCACCGCCACCGCGTCCATCCCCAACGCTTTGACCCGTTCGATCAGCCGATCGAAGCGGATCGCGCCGTCCAGCAATGAATACTCGCTGTGTAAGTGCAGATGGACGAAGCGTGTTGCGGCGGAAGTATCCATATCTTGTGGTTCGTATGGTATCTGAACCTGTATATTGTAGTCGTGACCGTGCCGGTGTCACCAGGGTACCGCTGGCGGACTGGGCGGGTCAACGAACCGGCAAGTTGTCTGCAATTCGCGGCAAATCACGGCCCCAACGCCGAATAGGATCGTGGAACCCCCGGATTTCACCCCCGGATATCACCTGATGGACCCGGTTGTCCGACTCCAGCCCTTTGGCTCCCAGCAGCGCGACCGCGTCGCACGTGGCTATCGCTGGGCACAATCCCAGCCGAGCTGGATCGTCCGGCTGGCGGTGTTGACGTTCCTGCTGGTCGTCGGCCTGCCGATCCTGCTGCTGGTGATGTTTGCGGTGCTTGCAGCGTCGGTTGTGTTCGGTGGCCTCGCGCTATTCCACACGGCCCTGGCCAAGCTGCGCGGCCTGCCTTCGCACCGTGACGGTCGAAAGAACGTCCGCGTCATCCGCCGGCAATGACTTCGCCTGCATTGTTCGACGAGTGGCAGTAAGACAGCCGTCTCCCGTTCCACCAGCGCCAGCCACCCGTCGCGCGGGCGGGATGTGAAATGCTCCGCGCCGCCTTCGGTGGCACAAAGCTTTCCCCTCGTCGTATCATTCCTGGTTCCGCGGACCGTCGTCACCGGCGGCCCGCAACTGAACTCCATCCGCTAGCGCCCTTTTCCAAATGGAGAACGCAGCATGGACGCAATTCAACTCATCAACACGATTCGTAAAGACGTTGAAGATGTTCGCCAGCAAGGTCGGAAGACTATCCGTATCTCCGCGCTTCAGAAGTACCTTACCGAGTTGCAGGATGAGTGTTCAGTAGCATCCACCAGTGACAATTACACTCACTACGCGACGCTAGACCACCAGAGTAAACTAGCCGGATACGTGGCTCAGACAGAAGATGAGCGCGAGCATTACAAAGCCGTGATCCAGTCGGGCCAAGCGGCCTTACGTAGTGCCATCCTGATCAACGGAGGTGCTGCAGTGGCTCTATTGGCGTTCATTGGCAATCTGATGCGGACGGACGGTGCGCAGCTGCCAGAGACAGCGCTTCGACACTCGCTACTCACATTCATATGGGGAGTCTTAGCCGCCGCCGTTGCTACGGGCTTTACTTATCTCGCAGTCTGTTTTGCATACCCCGAAACAAGGCGGCGGTTCGCGACATTCAACGGCTTGGCGATTGCATGTGTCGTGCTCTCGTACCTTACGTTCATTGCCGGGGGCTTTCTCGCGTGGATCGGCTTCGGTCCTGCCAGCCCTAACTAGCGGTTGCGCGGGCCGCTTCAGCTCGGCCGGGGCAAGAAAGGGGGACGGCAGTCTCTTTCGGGGCCGGCCTGTTACTGTCGATCCCGCTCAATTGCAAGCGACTGGACCTTGGGTTTCCGGGGGGGAGCGTTACACTGGTGCTCGCAAAGCTCGGCGGTGGAGCCGGGTGTTGGTCAAATGGGAAATGTTGGGTAGAATGGCATGGATGCGATGGGCAGCGCTCGTGGTCGTTGTTCTTGCCCTGATGGGGTGTGGCCACGGCTTCAGAATCGGCGAGCTATCTGATCTATCTTCGCAAGAGCGGGAAGAGGTTCAGCAGGTCGCCGTGCTCATAACTGAACAACTGGACGATTACGACTACGAGATCATCGGGCCGGTCGAAGGGGCATCATTCAAACATCAACTGTGGGACCCCGCTCCAGACGCTGACGACGCGCTGATGCAGGCCAAGTATTGGGCATGGACGAAGGGCGCAAATGCTCTGACGAATGTGAATTTTCAGCGGACGGGAACGGACTACGGGACCAACACCTGGGCATCGGTCACTTGTTCGGCTCTCGCACTGCGACTAGATCAGCTGGGTGTTGAGGAGTCACGCGATATCCTTGGCGGTGCGACGATCGAAATCGCAGTATTGCAGACTTCACTCTCGCAGGCGGCAGAGATTCCGTCGCTCGTATCCTTGGCGATTCCCAGTGTAGTCGCAGTACGGACGCGTCGAACGCACGGCACGGGCTTTCTGATCTCCGATGATGGCTATGTCATTACTGCAGCGCATGTCGTCGGAAGACGGTCGGTTGTGGAGGTAGAGCTGTTCGACGGCGTGAAGGTTCAGGCTGAGGTGCTCAGAACCGATGCGGCATCTGATGCAGCCCTCTTACATCTGAAAGGGGTCAATAGTGAGCGACTGACACCCATGCCGGTCCTGATTAGAGACTATCCTTTTGTTGGCGAAGACGTGGTTGCAATTGGGAGCCCAATCTCTTCCGCGCTGTCGCATACGGTTACGAGAGGCCTCGTCAGCGGTGTCCGCCAGCGGGGCGACGTAACGCTGATACAGACCGACGCCGCTGTGAATCCTGGCAGCAGCGGTGGCCCGCTCATCAACCTTCACGGACAAGTGGTTGGGATGGTCTCTTCCAAGATCGTGGGTAACCGAATCGAGGGTATTGGATTCGCCGTAGCAATCCGAGATGTCTTTTTCGGCCTGCGAATAGAGCCGCGCCGCCCAGCGCACCCGTGACCAACTGGTACTCGGTGTCCAGGGGGGCCGTGGAGGGGCAAGAAACGGGACCGGAGTCCTTTTCGGACTCGGCGGGTCACCGTCGATTCCGGTCAGTTGCAAGCGACTGGAACTTGGGTTTTCGGGGCGGCGTTTCACTCGTGCGCGGCAAGCTCTGCGGTGGAGCCGGGCGTTGGTCAAATGGGAAATGTCGGTTAGACAGCCGTCTCCCGTTCCACCAGTGCCAGCCAGGCGTCGCGCAGGCGTTGGGTCATCTCGCCGACCTGGCCGTTGCCGATCTTCTCGCGCTCGACGCCGACGACCGGCAGCACGCCCCAACTGGAGTTGGTGAGAAAGACTTCATCGGCGCCCAACAAGTCATCGATGTCGATCGTGCGTGCATTTGTGTGGACATCGAGTGAGTCAGCGAGCGCAATGATCGCAGCGCGGGTGATGCCGGGCAGAACGGGCGACCGCGTGGAATCCTCGAGCTCCTCGCCGCGAGCGATAGGCGTGTGCAGCACACCGTCGGTGACCAGGAACACATTGCTCACCGATCCGCCGACCAGGTGGTTGCTGAGGGCGAACCACAATGCTTCGCCGGCCTTCTTCGCGGTGGCGTGCTGCAAAGCGAGGATGCGCGGCCAGTAGTTCAGCGTCTTGTGCCCGGCCATGGGGTCCAGCGGATTCAACCGGCCGTCGGCGATCGTCACCACCACGCCCTGCTCGAAGAACGCCTCCGGATAGATCGTCGGCGGCCCAGCCTCAATGAGGATCGTGGGATCGACTTTGCTTCGGCCCCGGGATTGAAGCAGGTTGAGATTGCCGCCCGTGACGGTCAGGCGCACCCGCGCCGATTCGAGACCGTTGCGCTTGACGACCATGTGGACCGCGTCGGCCAGCGGCTCGGCGTGCAGGCTTTCGGTGAGCAGCAGGAGCTTGGCCGACTCCACCAGCCGCTGGGCATGGGCGTGCGCTCGGAAGATTTTGCCGTGATGGGCGGCCATGGTTTCGAACAGCCCGATGCCGTGCTGCAACCCCGCGTCGAAGGCGGAGACGACGGCGCTATCGCGTTCGATGAACTTCCCGTTGAGCCACACCAGCATTCGGCAGTGCACTCCAAGGCATGTTTAGCCCCGGCCGCTAAGCCGGATCATTTATCACCACTGAGGCACTGAGACCACAGAGGATTGCCGCAGAGGAAGTCATGTTGAGGCGGGGCTACTTCCCGACCAGCGCACACTCCGCCGACCCAGGTGGAGACCGACGCGTTGTCTGAGCAGATTCTGCCCTTTCTCTGTGTCCTGTGTGTTCTGGGTGGTGATTCTTCCGGTCTAGGCCGCGCGGTCGCCACCGATGCACCCCCAAGCCCCAAGCCTACTGTGTCTCAGGCCGCCAATAGCCGAGGATCACAATATCCTGTGCTCCGTCGCGATGCAGCACTCGCAGCCCCAGCGCATCCGAGCCGCCGATACGGATCATCGCGGTGTGGGTGGCGTGCAGCGGCGCGTCGCCGAAGTCAGGGTGATCACCGGCAGTGACGTCGATCGACAGACTATCGATCACGTCCGGCCGCTTCGCCAACAGCTCGCGCAGCATGGAGATGGCCAGCTGAGCGGCGATGGAGCGATCGGCCTGAATCACCGCGTTGTTCCGCTCGCGGCCCGCCGCAACGTCTAGGCACAGCTGATGTACGATTTGCCGTACGGCCTCGACTTGCGGCATTTGTTGGCGGGCCGTGATGATCCACACCGCCGCGGCCACCGCCACGATGACCAACGGTATGAACACACGACGTCGATGCGTGGTGCGGCCAGGGAGCATCAGCGCGCCTCGTTGCGGTGTGACCGACCCAAGCAGTGTAACCATTGGCGGTCGCCGGCTAGAGCTGAGGTGCTCGATCAGTGCGGCGCGCTTCCGCTGGGGGTTGTCTCGCGGGTGTCTGTTACATCGGGCGCCGGCTGCTCGGCGTCAACCGGATCAGCGTACAGCACATAGGTGCTGGAGGAGTTGAACGGTCGATTCAGGGCCATCTGTACCGTGGCCGTGAACGGGTAGGGGACATCCGGCCGGGCGTTGTTGATCTGAATGATCTCGCCGCCGACCTGGTTGCCGTTCTCATCAAAGAAGGTGATCGCGACGCCGATGTTGCGGACCTCCTTCGCCGCGTTGAGCACGCTGCCGGAGATCGTCATCGAGGAGTAATCGATCACGGTGCGGCGATCTCGATCGAGGTAGTACAGACCGAGGAAGGGGCTGTATTCGATGTCGTAGCGTGTCGTGTCTTTGGTGCGGTAGTGGTAGGCCATCCTGCCCGCCTGCACGTCGAGCCCCAGCGAGGAAAAGCCGGCTCGGCGATACCGAGCGCGCCGCTGTGCCTCGACCTCTTGTACGGAGCGCTCGCTGCGAGAGGCCTGGCGGCGCTCGGCCCGCTGGGCGCGTTCGGCTTCTCGACGTTGGCGGATCACCTCCGCCTTGCGGAGGCGCGCTTCACGCTGGGCGATCGCTTTGAGCGCTTGGTACTGCTCGAAATCCTGCCCGAACTCGTGATGATCCGCGATGAACTGGCGCAGCTCCTGGAGCTCGCGCGCGGCGTCGGCCGTTTGGAGTCTCGCCGTCGCCAGCTCGCGTCGCAGAGCCTGGATCTGCTCCTGAAGCTCATCAATCTCGTCCAGCAGAACCTCCAGCGGATGCTTGGGCTGCGCGGCGGCGGGAGCCTGCGCCGACGGCCCGGCCGGCTGCGCCGGGGTCGCAGGTTCAACCTGGCCGTGAACCGCCCAACACAACCCCAAGATCACCACCGCCGGAAGTCTTCGCTTGGAAAAGGAACGCGTCATCGTTGTGCTCCTGCTACGGAATCGACTGCGGCGCGGATCAGCCCGGATGGACATCCCTCGGGGGGCGTGCGGGGGTGTCCAGGGGGGGCGCTTCTGCCGTGCCGCCTTGTCATGATTGGCCAGTCACCGCTGGCGGTCGAGCATTCGCCCAAAGACCGTTGCCGTGGCCCAGCCTACGGCTCTTGCGTGATGTTAGCGGGCGGTTGCGCCCCGGGTATCTTGGAGCGCAGCCGCTGAGCCCGCCCAATCAGCGCCTCGGGATCGTCGTCCCGGGGCCTTAGCACGTAGTGCCACTTGATGCGCCGATGCAGGGTGATCGGAAGCATCTCGGCGATCAGATCCAGCCCGATCGCCTCCCACACCGGCGGCGAGGCGTTTCCGGAGGTCATCAGCGGCTCAGACCCAGGCAGATGAAGCCGCACGTCGTACCGGCCGTAGAACTCGAAATCGACATCGACGGGGGTTCGGCCGATCTCCCGATCGTTCAGCCACACCAGCGCCCCCGGCGGCTCGGAGGTGATCATAATCGTCCGACGCACACAGCCCGGGCCGAGGCCGCCAACCATCAATAGAACAAGTGCCAGTGCCGGGGCTCGCAAACGCTCCATGCTCCCATTGTATTGCCTAGTCACCCACAGCTGCGGGTTCGGCGGCCGGGACGTGGCGCCGACGGCGGAAAAAAACTTCCAAGTGCGCGCAAGATCAGCCCATCGGCGGCATATCTATAGATGAAACCCCGCGCTGGGCGAGCGTGCCGGTCGTGGCAGCCCAGCGCTCCTGCTGAGAGGGGCTTACCGCTGTCAGCGATCTGCGCGCAAACCAAGATGTGACAAGGACTTCTGTTATGACTCTTTCCTAGGGGCACATGAATCTGTGCGATCCACCCGCGGATATGCATCCGCGGCTGCGACGACTGATCTCGTCGAACATTACCTATGCAGGACTCAATAAATATGCTTGCCTCCGAGAAAACACAGGCCATAATCTTGATAGCGGCCGAATGGGCCAGGCCACGTGGGGCTTGGCTCACCGACTTTTTGGCAGGTCTCGGCCGGCATCTCTTTGGACCTGCCTGCAACCTCAGCGCGGCACGGAGTTCACCCTATCCGCGCGCGGACAATCTTCCATGAGCGCCGCGACATGTTCGCATAGCGGTCGCTGTTGGGTCTGCGTGGTCGGAGGCAAACGGCACGTGTCTCGCCCTGGTGGCGCGCAACGCGCCGCAGAAAGGATGGTGTCATGAATACGCAAATGTTCGGATTCCTGTACGCGATGGGAGCGTCACTGGTGCTTGCGGCCGCCGTGCACGCCCAGACGACCTACTACGTCAATGGTGATTGTGGCAGCAACGCCTGGAGCGGGACCGGTCCTGTCTGTGCGGCTCCTGACGGACCCAAGGCCACGATCCAAGCGGGCATCAACGCCGCATCCAACGGTGATGAGGTTGTCGTCGCCGACGGTGTCTATACCGGGGCGGGGAACAAGAACCTCGATTTCGCCGGCCGGCTGATCACGCTTCGTTCGGCCAACGGTCCCGAGAGCTGCATCATTGATTGTCAGGGATCAGGACGAGGATTCTACTTCCACAGTGGCGAAACCACCGATGCCGTCGTTCAAGGGTTCACGATCACCAACGGCTCGGCCGATCCTGGGGGCGCCATCCGGTTTCACAACTCGGCCGGCACGATCATCGGCTGCATTCTCAGCGGAAACTCTGGTGGTCCGAACAACGTCGGTGGGGGTATCGCTAGCCACAATAGCGACGTGACAGTCCTTGGATCGAACTTCCTTGGTAATTCAAGTGAGCTCGGCGGCGGCATATTCAGCGAGGCCTCAGGCAGCGTATTGCTCACCGATTGTGCCTTTGTGGCAAACAGCGCAGGCACCGGCGGCGCGATATTCACCGCTCCCGGGGTTGCCGCCACGCTTCAGAGGTGCACGTTCACTGACAATGAGGCCGGGTTTCTAGCCGGTGCTCTTTCTGCTAACGGGAGCACGACGACCCTCATCAGCTGCACCTTCATCCGCAACTCGTCCGATTTTTTGATAGGCGCGATGGTTGACCAAACCGACGCGACGCTGGTCAACTGCGTCTTCAGCCGTAATTCAGGAGACCTGGCCGGCGGGCTGTTCACCACATCGAACTCTACACTCATCAATAGCACGTTCAGCGGCAACTTTGGCGGGGGCATTACCTTTGGTGGCCAGCCGGGTGCCCCCGTGGATGTGACGCTGGCGAACTGCATCCTCTGGGGCAATACGCCGTATCAGATCGAAGAGTATGCCGACTCTGGGGCGGGCGGAACCGCGACCGTCTCCTTCAGCGACATCCAGGGCGGGTGGACCGGGCCGGGCGGCAACAACATCGATGCCGACCCGCTGTTTGTTCAACCTGGGCTCGACAACGTCCGGCTCTCATTCGGATCACCGTGCATCAACGTGGGCAGTAACGCGGCGCTGCCGCCGGATGAGCTCGACCTCGATGGCGATGGCGACACCGATGAGCCCATCCCCTACGACCTCGATGGCAATGATCGCATCCAAGGCGGCATCGTGGATATGGGCGCTTACGAGGGCGAACACGAGCCGCTTCCGCCGGGCTCAAGCGCCAGCGACATGGACCTCGATCAGGGTGAGACCACCTTCCTGATTCCAGGCGGCGGATTGTTCAATCCGCTGGAAAGCACCGCGGTGATGTTCACCAACGTCTCCGGCCCGGACAACGCCAGCGTCACCGTCACCGAGTGGTACCAGAGCGTTCATCCGGGAGCCGGCGGCTACAGCGACCTGACCAGCACCCTCACCATCGAGACCTCACTGGACGATGGTCAGTTCCTCGCGCTGGTGTTGCTCCCGTTCAACACGGATGTTCTGGGCGGGATTGATCCGTTCCAACCGAACCTGACCTCCTTCGATCCGGCCATCGGCAACTGGGGCCTTGCCGTCGCCGGCAATACCGTCAACAGCCCCGGCTTCCCCTGGCCGATCGGCGACCGCGTGATCGTCGAGGGGCCGGGCGGATACGAACTGACTCAGGATCCTGGCGACTACGGCGTCTACTGGCTCCCTTCAGCGCAACAGGGATTCGTCTGGGCGAATGTTGATTACGCGGGTGATCTTGCTCTCGGCGCCGCGCTTTGTCCGCCGGATTGCCGCCAAACCCCGGACGGCGTGGTGAACGTGCTCGATGTCCTCGCCGTGCTCACCGCCTGGGGCGAAGCGTCAGGCAACGGACCGTGCGACCTTGACAAGAATGGCTCCGTCGATCAATTGGATCTGCTCGCGGTGCTCAGTGCCTGGGGACCGTGCTCTCCATCCGCCAATTCGCAAGGGCCCTTTGTAGGCGTGCGCACCGTTGCCGCGTTCACTCTTCCAAGCCGGACGAGCCGGGTTGGCAATAGCGGCGGACTTGATCGAGACCCAGTCAATGTGGTTGAGCCGTCTGGTCGCGGTGATCTCGACGGAAACGGCCGGGTGGACCGCAACGACCTGCTGATCCTGCGCAGTTCCTGGGGACCGTGTGCGGATGGGCCCGATTCGTGCCCGACCGATCTTGATGGTGACGGTGTTGTCGGCGTCACCGATATTCTGACCCTGTTGGCCAATTGGGGATGAGCCTGTAGCAGGCCGGACACGCACGTTCTGCGGCGAGCGGACTTCCTCATCGAGTTCGTGCTTTGGGTGGCACCGCGCTCCCATCGGGTGCGTACAATGGCCCGAAGGTACAGGGCGTGGAAGAAGTCCCCCATGAACTACGCGATTGCTCTGACGGCTGGATTGGTGCTGTTGGTTTTGCCCGTTGAGGGGCAGTCAGCCGATGATCGGCAAGCGAAGCCGCCGATCCATCGCGAAGCGCCCGATGATCCCTACCTGCCGCGGCCCAGAGCGGTGCGCGAGCCGCCGCCGCCGCAGCTTCCTTTGGCGAGCGGGTTGTCTGGGCACGTGCAGGTCAACGTCGATGCCTTGGGCAACAACATTCTCGGTGACGCGGCCAACGAACCGTCCATCGCCGTGGACCCCACCGCGCCCAACCGCATCACGATCGGCTGGCGACAGTTCGACACTGTGATGTCCAACTTTCGGCAGGCCGGTTGGGGTTACAGCCACGATGGCGGGCGGACGTGGACGTTCCCCGGCGTGCTGGAGCCGGGCGTGTTCCGCAGCGATCCCGTGCTCGACGTCGATGCCGATGGCAACTTCTACTACTACAGCCTCACGGGTAACTTCCTCTGCGACCTGTACATCTCGACCGACGCCGGCGTCTCCTGGATTGGTCCGACTCCCGCCTGGGGCGGCGACAAGGCGTGGATGGCCGTCGATCGAACCGGCGGCATCGGCCAAGGAAACATCTACTGCGCCTGGAGCGTATTCGCCGGCTGCTGCGGCTTCGATACGTTCATCCGATCCACGGACGGCGGAATGACGTTCCCTACGCCCAGTCTGATTCCGCTCACGCCGATTTTTGGCTCGCTAGTGGTCGGCCCCGGCGGCGAGCTGTACGTCTCGGGCGTGGCTCCTTTCAACTTCGGCATCTTCCTCGTCGCGAAATCCACCACCGCCCAGGATCCCGCGGCCCCGCCTTCCTTCGAGTTCACCACGCCCGTTGGTCTTGGCGGCAGTATGGTGCTCGGCGCCGGCCCGAACCCCCAAGGGCTGCTCGGCCAGGCATGGGTCGCGGTCGATCATTCCTCCGGCCCCACCCAGGGCCATGTCTATCTGCTGGGCTCGGTCGATCCGCCCGGGCCCGATCCGCTGGACGTCATGTTTGCCCGCAGCACCGACGGCGGGCTGACCTGGAGCGCGCCGATCCGCGTCAACGATGACCCGACCGACAACGGCGCCTGGCAATGGTTCGGCACCATGTCCGTCGCCCCAACCGGCCGTATCGACGTCGTCTTCAACGACACCCGCAACAGCGGCGCCGACAACATCTCCGAGCTGTTCTACTCGTTCTCAACCGATGGCGGGCAAACATGGTCCGCCAATGTCGCGATGAGCCCGCCATTCGACAGCCATATCGGCTGGCCCAACCAGAACAAGCTGGGCGACTACTACCACATGGTCTCCGACCAAGTCGGCGCTAACCTCGCCTACGCCGCGACTTTCAACGGCGAGCAGGATGTGTACTTCCTGCGCATCGGCGAGTACGACTGCAACGACAACGGGACCGCCGACAGCGTTGACATCGCGGACCAGACCAGTGGCGACTGCAACGAGAACACGATTCCAGACGAATGTGAAATCGCCGCCGGAACACTCGCCGACAAAGACCGCAACGGCATTCCAGATAAGTGCGAGCCGGTGAAGTGTTTGGCCGACCTTGATGCAGACGGTATCGTGGGCATCCTCGACCTGCTGGCGCTGCTTGCGGCATGGGGCCCCAACCCCGGTCACCCCGCCGACTTCAACGGCGACGGCGCCGTCAGCATCCTTGACCTGCTCGAACTCCTCGCCAACTGGGGGCGGTGTCCCTAAGCGCCGGTCCCAAGACACAAAGGTTCCATTTGTGCCGGGATTTGCCTTGCTTCACCGCAGGCAGCGCCTTATGTTCCCAAAGTGCGTCACCGGGACACAAGAACAAGGGGAACATCCCATATGCTTCGTCGATCAGCTTCTGCGTGTACGATCGTGTGCTCATGGGCGGTTTGCGTAACCGGGGCAATGGCGCACCAGCGGGACCAGGGCGGAACTGCCGGTGCCGGCATTGAACCGCTGACCACCGTGCGTGTGGCCAGCGGGCTGAACCGGCCGGTGTTCGCCACCCATGCCCCCGGCGACTTCTCGCGGCTGTTCATTGTCGAGCAGCGAGGCGTGATCAAGATCCTCGATCTGGCGACAGAGACGGTCCTGGCCACGCCGTTCCTGAACATTGATTCCCTGGTGGCCGGCCCCGTTGACAACTTCGACGAACGCGGCCTGCTTGGGCTGGCCTTCCATCCCGACTACCAGACCAACGGATTCTTCTACGTCAACTACACCCGGAACGTCGGTTCAGACACCGTCGTCGCCCGCTACACGGTCTCGGGCGACCCGAACGTGGCCGACCCCGCCACCGCGTTTACTTTGCTGCTCATCGGCCAGCCGTTTAACAACCACAACGGTGGGTGGATGGGGTTCGGTCCCAATGACGGCTACCTCTACATCGCCACCGGTGACGGCGGCCTCTTCTGCGACCCCAGCCAACGCGCCCAGGACATCACCAACCAGCTTCTCGGAAAAATGCTTCGCATCGACGTCGATGGCGGCAGTCCATATGCCATCCCACCGGACAATCCATTCGTCGGCGTCACCGGCGACGATGAAATCTGGGCCTACGGCCTGCGCAACCCCTGGCGTGACAGCTTCGACCGCGAGACCGGCGACCTGTACATCGCCGATGTCGGCCAGAACGCTCGCGAGGAGATCAACTACCAGCCCGTTGCGAGTACGGGCGGCGAGAATTACGGCTGGGACTGCATGGAGGGCACCGCCTGCGCCAACGACGTCAGCCCCCCCTGCGCAGGCACCGCCAACGGGTGCAGCTGCGGTCATCCAACCCTTGTCGGTCCCATCCACGAGTACACACACGCCATCGGCTTCTCCATCACCGGCGGATACGTGTATCGCGGATGCGCCATCCCCAGCCTACAAGGCACCTACTTCTTTGGCGACTTCGTCTTCGCCCGGATCTGGACGTTCAAGGTCGTCGTCGGCGCGGTGACGGCGTTCACCGACCGCACGGCGGAACTGGATCCTCCTGGCGGCCTGAGCATCTGCTGCATCTCCTCGTTCGGCGAGGACGCGGCGGGCGAAATCTATATCGTCGAGCGCAGCGGCACCACGACCGGCGAGGTCTTCAAGATCGTGCCGGCGTCCATCACCGATTGCAACGATAACGGCGTGCCCGATGCCTGCGACATCGCCACCGGCAACTCTCCGGATGTCAACGGCAACGGCATCCCCGACGAGTGCGAATTCCCCGCCGACCTCAACGGTGACGGATGCGCTGACTCAAAGGACCTCACGATTCTGCTGGGTGCGTGGTGCTCGGCCGTCAACGATCCGAACCCGCCGAGCCCGCCGTGCGAGAACTGCACGCAAGCGAATCTCGACGATGCGGACATCGCCGGCGCGGGCGGAGGCCCGCCCGATGGGTGTGTGGACTCGAGCGACCTGTTGGAGCTGCTGGGCGATTGGTGCTCCGTCGTCGTCGGCAATCCGTGCGGCACCTGCTTCCCCCCGCCATAAGCGATGGGCTGCCGCACTCCAAGGTCGGCAGTGCCCTCGTTCGATGTGACCGCTGTCCACCCGCGTCGCCTGCGAAACACTTGACGCCATGCGCTCGATCTGCAAGGTGCACTGCGCCACTTGGCGGACAGAGGATGCGGGTCGTCCCTTTGCGAATCGGGCTACGACATGGACCACTTATCGGTGCCAAGGGGGGGCGACTTGTCCGCAGCTGCGCCGACGAACCACTAGATAGAGCCCCCAGCCGAACGGGGCGGTCAGACTCGGCGTCCGTCAGGGGTGTGCGGCGGCCGCGATTCGGGGGTCTGCCGAGTCCTGAGCCCGAAACTCGGCCCCCGCTGCGGCCCCAGGGACACCACAGCAGGCCACCAACCCGCGGTCAGGCTGGTCCTGCGAGCTGACTTCGCACCCCGCACAGGCGGTCCTGAAATCGGAATCGTGTCGGCGGTTCCCTTGATGCCCGACGATGAACCGTCGATTTCCCCATTGATGTCGAGCAGTTCGCAGCGGCAAATGTCGCCGGGTGGTCGGTGCCTCGCGGTCGGCCACCGTAGACGTGCGAAGGCTTGCCGGGCGGGCCGCTCATTGGGATTGAGCAGGATTCTCGCGTCACGCTGGAGGTGATGACGCTCACACGGCAGGGTCACGTCGTGATCACCGGTACGGACACTTGGTGCGGCGTGTGCGGCGGGCGGTCCGGAGAGCCTCGGCCGGGTCGGCCATCCTGAATGGTCGCGAGGTTCCTGGTGGGTTGATCGAACCACCGCCTCCGCGGTAGGGAACACGGATCGCGGGGCCTGCGCGGTTGCGAGGATCCGGGGCGGAGAGAGACAGCCGTGACGACAGACCTACCACGCGTCGATCTGAGCTACCGTCCAGCGCGAGTGATCGCGTTGCTAGGGCTTGCGGCCACGGCCCTGCTAATGATCACCGAGGCGCAGTTGCTCTGGGACGGCCCCGCGCCTGTGCTCTTGACTGGCGTCGCCGCTAGCGCCGTCCTGTGGCTGCTGATGAGCGCCAACGTCGTTCACCGGATGCGGGCCCGAAGGTTGGCCTTTGAGTTGAAGTCGCTGGGCAACGACGGCGAGGCAGCGTCGCCAAGTTCAGCGGCCGATATGCCGCACGTCGCGTCAAGTGCCGGCCACAAGCACGTCACGACTTGGGTCACCCTGCCGCTAGGAATTGTGACGACGGCGATGATATGGGAGCCCGCCACGTCTCCCTGGCCCGGCCACACTGAGCTGTTGTGGATCGGCGCGACCGTCACCATCGTCACCTGGTTGCTGGTTGTTGCGAACGCCGTGAACCGCACCGAGGCAACCGGACTCGCGGTGCGTTGCAAGTCGATGCGCAAGCTCGACGAACTGAAGCTCGCGGTGCTGGAGCCCAGCAAACCCAAGGGCCCCTCAACCATCGATCTGGCTTACGTCCCGGCGTGGCTCATCCTCCTGCTGGGATTGGTTGCCACCGCGATGCTCTGGCACGCCGAGACGCATATTTGGAACACCAGGACCCCGTTGCTGTTGGTCGGCGCCGCTGTCAGCGCCGTTGTGTGGTTGATGGTCGTCGCCAACGCACTGAACCGCGCTAGGGCGCGCAAGCTCGACGAGGAGCTCGGTTCCTTGCGCGAAAGCGAGGCCCTTGCTCTGGGAACGCTGGAGTCGCTGGAGGTGTTGATCTCGGCGTGCCTTCCCGATGGAAGCCGGACGCGGTTCAATTCGCGTTACCTGGACTTCACGGGCAAGACGAAGCAGGAGTTGGCGGAACGCGGCTGGCTGGAATGCGTGCATCCGGATGACCGCCAACAGTGTCTCGACACGATCGTGACCCAAGCCGGGCGCGCCGGCGAGGAACGCCAGATCGAGTACTGCATGCTGGGGGGCGATGGCGAGCACCGCTGGGTCCGTGAGTTCCTCGTGCCGCGCTACGACGGCAACGGGATGCTCTTGGAATACATTGCCACCGCAGTTGACATCACGGCCCAGGTCCAAAACGACACCAAGCAAGATGAGGCCATGGGCAGGTTGCGGGAGGACGCCAGCCGGATGAAGTCCGAAGTCTCCAAACTGACGCGCTCCGGCGACCGGCTCCAGAGCAAGGCCGAGGAGGCTCAGGCCGCCGCCCGCCAAGCCGGCCAACGGCTCGCCACCGCCCGCAGCCACCTCGCCGAGGCCAAGGCTGATCTCAAGACCGCGCAGGCCGAATTGCAACGCACCAAGGCTGAGAACAACCGCCTCGCCAAGTCATGCCGGAAGCTCCAGGACGTAGCCAGCTCACTGGAAGCAAAGGAGCAGGATCTTCACGATCAGATCGCACAGGACGCGAATCAGCACGAGAAGGCCGAAGCTGACCTGAAAGCCGCGCTGGTGGAGCAACAACGCACCAAGGCAGAGCACAGCCGCCTCAACAAGTCATTCGACAAACTTCAGGACGTGATCAGCTCGTTGGAATCCAACGAGCAGGATCTCCGCGATCAGATCGCCCGCAACCTCAAGCAACACGAGAGGGCGAAGGAAGCCGCGAGCGAGGCCCGCCAGAAGGCCTCTCAGCACCGAGCCAAGAGCAATCGACTGACGATTCGCTGCAAAGAGCTCGAAGACGAGCTCGCCGACGTCCAGGCCAAGCACGCCGAGGCGCTCACCGCCGCCGCCGACCTCACGGCGCAGGCGCGCCAGGCCAAGGAAGCGGCGGGACGCGCCGAGTCGTCGGCCAAGTCTGCCGCCGGAAAGGTCGAGGCCGGATTGGCCAAGGAAATCCGCACCCAGCTGAATGGTGTCATGAATATGACCCAGCTGCTGGCCGAGAGCGCTCTGGACGAGACGCAGCGCAACCAGCTGGAAAACGCACAAGCGTCCGCAGAAGCGATGGCCACACTCATCGACCAGGCGCTTGGCCGCACCAGTCACTCGCAGGCAAACAAACCCAAGATCAGGTCTTTCGACCTCGGCGCAGCGGCCAACGGCGTTCGAGACCTGTTGCTGGACTCCGCCCGTCAGCGCGGGGTCACCATCTCCTGTGCCGTTGACGGCGATGTCCCTTCTCCGGTCAGCGGTGATCCCGTGCAGCTCCGCGAGGTCCTGATGTACCTGGTGAACTCGGCGATCCGGCTCGTCGATGACGGCGAGGTCCGGCTGCGGATATCCCAGGAGGGCTCCACCGTCACCCACGTCACGACGCAATTTGAGATCAGCCACGGCAGCGCCCGGGTGGCGGCCGACGAAATGGAAGCAATGTTCTCGATGAAGACGCTTCCGTCGGACATCAAACCCGGCGAGGCGGTCCCCAGCCAATACCAGGCCGCCGTCGCCTGGAAGCTCATTTCACAAATGCATGGGGAGTTCGCGTTCGAACTTCCGGATCAGGGCGGGTTCAGGATATGGTTCACGATCACGCTGGCCAAGCAAGCCGTTCGCCAGGATTCCCCGCAACCCGCACGGACCGCGCGGCCCAGCAAACCTCGACTGCCGCAGGAGATGCTGAAGTGCAACTTCGGCGAGGTGGTCGAACTTGGAGCCGAGGAAATGCGCGTCAACTGTACCAAGGATCTCAAGGGCACCGTCAAGGTCGAACTACTCGAACTCGACCAGCCGCTGAAGTTGCAGGCGGAGGTGGCCTGGTCGAAGCGCCTCGGGCCGCGCAGGTTCGACGTCGGCTTGC
Organism: Planctomycetota bacterium; assembly: GCA_022566725.1. Lineage (GTDB taxonomy): Bacteria > Planctomycetota > Phycisphaerae > Phycisphaerales > SM1A02 > JADFFQ01. The sequence continues at coordinate 4,859 of JADFIM010000005.1, read as the reverse complement.
GATTCATCAACGTCACGCCGCAGCAGAGCCGCCAGATCATGGAGGTCGCAATGGAGCATCGTCGACGCATGGTCCTGCCCGTGGATTGATGTCAGGCCTAGGTGAGCACCACGGCGACCACGCCGTCGATGCCGCCGATGTGACGCTGCGGTCGGGGGCGTGGCCGAGGAGTGAATGCGTCGAACCGCGCTGCCTTCATCCAGCTGAGACCGGTGCCCCGGCCGATCCCGGCTGGAGGTTTTCTTTCGGCCGCGCCCGAACCGTCGGCATCCTCAACCTGCTGACGCTGCTGGGCACCTGGGGGGCATGCAACTGACGCGCTGTCGCCGACGGCAGCACTCGGTCTGTCACCGTCGATTCCACTCAGTTGTAAGCGACTGGAACTTGGATTTCCGGGGGGCGGTATACTCGTGCTCGGAAAGCTCGGCGGTGGAGCCAGGCGTTGGTCAAATGGGAAATGTCGGATGAAGAAATCAACCACGATCATTCTAATTTGCAGCTTGGTCGTCGGGGTCGGGTTGCTGACCTGTGTGGGCGGGATCGTCTGGATGGTCTCGCTCGCGCGAGAGCCGGAGAATATCGTGATCCGGGTCGATGCGCCGCTCAAGGTGAGCAATGGAGAGCAGTTCGTCGTCACCATCCGGATCGAGAACACCGCCGACCGAACGCAAGTACTCCACAGCATCGACATCTGGGATCAATACCTGGCCGGTATCGCGATCGTTGGCACCGAGCCCGCGTATCGGCAGTCATATCACGTGCCGATCGACAATACCCAGGTCTTCGAGTTCTACCTTGACATGCCCCCTCGCGAAACGACCACGGTCACGTTGCATGCGACGGCGGTCGCACCCGGCGATTTCAACTCCTTTTTCGATGCGTGCATCAACTCCGATGCGAGCTTCCTGACGTATCCGATACGGACGATCGTGAAGGAGTAGCGCGCTCGCGTTCGGCTCAACGGTAAACAACCACTTCGCCCCTACGCGCCGCGAGCCAGCGTCGTAGAATGTCTCCGTGAGACGCCGCCTGTTTAGTATCGTGGATCACCACGACTGCGGTGGTCGGCAGATGCAACCTCGCGCAAGAGCGATGATGAGCAGTGAGAAGAAGTCCTATCGCGCTGAGTGGATTTGTGCGACGGTTGCACTCTGCTACTCTGTCTTTGTGATTGTGTCGATCCTCTACGCGTGGGGGCAGTCGTTTGCCGTAGACAAGATGGGTTCCTTGGCAATCTCTGCCGCGCTCAAGTTCAGTGTGCCGCTGCTCTGCTCTATTACTGCGATTACGGGCAGCAAAGGCCGTCCGAATGGACGGATTGGATTCCTGCCCCTAATGGTAACGGTGGGAGCAATCGTCCTGTGGATCGCGGATCTGGTGCGATAGGGATGAGCCGCCGCCTATCGACACTCGCGTTGTTCCTGCCGCTCGGTACGGTGTTCACCGTATGACCGACTGGCAAGTTGATATGGTGTTGTGTGCGCGCGGCCCGGGCGGGCTTGCCTTGACCATTCAATGCGCCAAAGGAAGTCTGTGAGTCCGCTCAGCCTGGCCATCAGCACCATCACCAGAGCAATCACGTCCTTCCACCCCAGGTCGATGCCGCGTCTCAGTCGATGGCATTACCGGCGCGAACTGGCGGTGTGGTCGTTGCTGCCCGTGGCCTTGGGGGCGGTCGAGGGCGGCGTGACGGGCGTCCTGGCCAAGAACGCTTTTGAAGGGACCGTGGGTCCGGCCGCCTTGAGCTTGGCGGTGGCTGTCCTGCAGGGCGCTCCCGCCCTGGCCAACATCGTCAGCTTTCTGTGGGCGGCGCTGGGCCACGGCCGGAACAAGATCCGACTCATTGCCTCGCTACAGCTCTTGATGATCCTGATGGTGGCGATGATCGCGCTGGCGCCGCGCACCGGGACGGGACTGCTGATTCTCGTCGTCGGCGCCGTTGGGGCGCGGATGTCCTGGGCGGGCGTGGTGACGCTGCGCTCTACCGTGTGGCGGGCCAACTACCCGCGCCACGCCCGGGCCACCCTGGCCGGCAAGCTCGCCACCGTCCAGGCGATTCTGATGGCGGCCACCGCGTACGCCATCGGACGGGCCATGAACTTCAACCCCGAAGCGTTCCGCATCATGTATCCGGCGGCGGCGGGCATCGGACTGATCGGGGTGGTGGTCTACAGCGGCATGCGGATGCGCGGCCACCGCGCCGTGATCCGAGCTGAACTGGACGCAAAAGAATCGAGCGCATCACTCTTCAATCCGCTGCGATGGCGAGCATTGCTGCTGGAGGACGCGAAGTTCCGCCGGTACATGACCTGCATGTTCGTCTTCGGCGCCGGCAACCTCATGGTGGGCGCGCCGTTGATCATCATGCTCAAGGATCGATTCCAGTTCGATGAATCAAAGTCCGTGGCGATCATGACCACGATCCCGCTACTGCTCATGCCGGTGAGCATCCCGCTGTGGTCTCGACTCCTTGACCGTGTGCACATCCTTCAATTTCGGGCCGTTCACAGTTGGGCGTTCGTCGCCGCCACCGCCACCGTGCTCATCGCGGCGCTGACAATGCAACCGTGGCTGCTTTTCCTAGGGGCAACGCTCAAGGGATTCGCGTTCGGCGGCGGGGTGCTGGCGTGGAACCTGGGACACCACGACTTCGCGCCCGTCGAGAAGGCGTCGCAGTACATGGGCGTGCACGTCACCCTCACCGGCATACGGGGACTGCTGGCCCCGATCGTCGGCGTGAGCGTGTATGAGGCGTTGGAATGGCTCGAGCCGGGCGCGGGCGCGTGGGTGTTTGCGCTATGCCTGAGCCTGACCCTTATCGGGGCGGCGTGGTTCGTGCTGATGCGACGAACGTTGGCCGGTCGCGGCGGCGGCGCCGATTTCGAGGCCGGCCCGCCCGTGCAGCCTCCTGCGGCCGCTTGAGCCACGGTGCGCTCGCCCGGACCCCAGCGCCCAAGGGCCGGGGGCCGGCGATCGCGGCGCGACCAAAGTGGGTCGCGGCAACGGCCGGCCGGGACTATACTGTTCGCCTCTTCTCACTGCACGCTTGGGCGCCTGCGTTGGGCGCCCGGACCACCGACCCGACCAAACTCTTGTCGCTGCGTGGCGTGCCGCAAGCGCAACCGAAATCACCTCTACAACAAACCTATGGTCAACTACAACCTCATCGAAGAGATCGGTATCCAAGAAGGCGAAGTGGAAGGCTTGATCCGCGAGGCGCTCGGCGAAGAGGCCGCCACCGGCAATATGGACGGCCTGCTTCAGGACAATATCCAGGACTTCAAGCCCGGCGCCATCCTCCAAGGACGGGTCATCGGAATGGCTGGGGACGACGTGGTCATCGACGTCGGGCTCAAGTCCGAAGGCCTGGTCCACAAGAGCGAGTTCGACAACTACAACGAGATTCAGCCCGGCGACATCGTCGAAGTCCTTCTGGAGGATCTCGAGGACGACACCGGCACGATCCAGATTTCTAAGCGCAAAGCCGACCGCATCCGTGGCTGGGAGGAGATCCTGAAAACCAGGAACGAAGGCGACGAGGTGGAAGGCCGGTGCATGCGCAAGATCAAAGGCGGCCTGTTGGTGGACATCGGCGTGCCGGTGTTCCTGCCGGCCTCACAGGTCGATATTCGCCGACCCAGCGACATCGGCATATACATCGGCAAGACCGTCAAGGCCGTGATCCTCAAGATCGACGAAGAGCGCCGCAACATCGTCATCAGCCGCCGCAAGCTCATTGAGAAGGAGCGGGAAAACGCCAAACGCTTGCTGTTGGAGACCATCAAGGAGGGCGAACTCGTCAAGGGCACGGTGACGAACATCGCCGACTTCGGCGCGTTCGTGGACCTGGGCGGGATTGATGGTCTGCTGCACATTACCGACATGAGCTGGGGACGGATCAACCACCCCAGCGAGGTGGTCAAGATCGGCGAACAGATCGAAATCAAAGTCCTCAACATCGACTTCGAGAGAGAGAAGATCGCCCTCGGGCTCAAGCAGAAGCAGCCGTCGCCGTGGGAAAAGATCGAAGACAAGTACCCCGTCGGATGCCGAGTCACAGGAAAAGCCGTCAATCTCGTCTCCTACGGCGTGTTCGTGCAAATCGAGCAGGGGATCGAGGGCCTCGTACACGTCTCGGAAATGTCGTGGACCCGGCGCGTCAATCATCCCAGCGAACTCGTCAACGTCGGCGATGAGGTCGAGGTCGTGGTCCTGGACATCAACAAGGACAAGCACGAAATCTCGCTCGGCATGAAGCAGACCCAGGTGAATCCCTGGGAGCTTGTGGCCCAGAAGTATCCGCCCGGCACCATTATCGACGGCACCGTCCGCAACCTCGCCAACTACGGCGCGTTCGTCGAAATCGAGCCCGGGATCGACGGGCTTCTGCACGTCTCCGATATTTCCTGGACGGAGAAGATCGCCCATCCCAACGAGAAGTTCAAGAAGGGCCAGAAGCTCACCTGCGTCGTGCTCGACATCGACCAGGAGAAGCAGCGCGTCGGACTGGGCGTGAAACATCTCACCGAGGACCCCTGGCTCAAGGCCATCCCCGAAGCCTACAAGCCCGGCATGGTCGTCCACGGAAAGATCACCAAGATCACGAACTTCGGCGTGTTCGTCGAGCTCGAGCCCGGGCTTGAAGGGCTCCTGCATATTTCCGAGCTCTCAGACGAGAAGGTCGAGAACCCGCAGGATGTCGTGAAGTCCGGCGACGAGGTCGATATCAAAATCCTCCGCGTCGATACCGACGAACGCAAGATCGGCTTGAGCCTGAAGCGCGCGCTACGTACAGACGATGACGCCGAAGGCAAAGCCGATGCCGCTGACCAGCCGCCGGCCAAGGGCGGCATGGACGA
>JADFIM010000098.1 GCA_022566725.1 Planctomycetota bacterium | reverse complement strand
CCCCAGAAACGCGCCGGCGTCGTCATCGGCCACCGTAAACAGGCTCCCGCGTCGAACTGCGATGACCCCGCCGTCGGGGATCAACAGCTTCGGCAGATCTTGGCGGCGATAGACCGCGTTGGCTCGGTAGGGTTTGACGCGATCATCAGCGTCGAGCGAGACCATCCAGTACGGATGATGTTTGCCCACATCGGTATATGACTGCACGCTGTCGGCACCGGTTTCCATCAACATGCGCACCGCGCGGTCGATGAGCCCGTCCGGCCGAACGGGCACGTTGGCGTAGAGGATGACGATGATCTGTTCGGCGGCGCCGATCTGGTCGACGGCGTGGCGGACCGCCGCATCGACCGGTGCGGTGTCGTTGGCCAGCACCGCCGGGCGGTTGACAACCTCGACATTCATCGAGCGGGCTGCCTCGGCAATCTTCTTGCCATCGGTCGAGACGACGATTCGATCGACTGTCTCGGCGGCGCGGGCATGCTCGATCGTCCGGCAAATCATCGGACGCCCATGGAAGTCGATAGCGTTCTTGCCCGGCAGACCCTTGCTCCCCGCACGGGCGACCACCACTGCCAGTGCCCCGGCTTTGGCCGTCATGGGAAACACGTCCGCAGCGCCTCGGCGTCCTGGCCCTGCTCGTCTTCCAGTCGCCGGCGCTGCTCGAGCAGATCGTGCCACAGCTCGGCCAGCGGTGCATCGAGAACGTTGCCGATGGACCCTTCGCCAGCCAGGTCGAGTTCACTGACCGGTACTGATCCATCACTGTAGACCGTCATGCGCCGCCGGCCTTCGTCGAGCATGACCCGTCGCGGCGCGAACGTCGGGATGAGCACATCGGCGGGTCCGCCTGCGGCGGGTGGTGCGGACTTATATGGTGGAGGACCTTCCAACACAGCCGTGCCCAAGGTTCTCTGCCAGCGGTCGAAGAAGCTTTCAATGTCTTCGTAGGTCTCCATTCGCCGTTGCAGTCGCCCGACGATCCACGGCAGATCCAGCGCAGCGCTTGGCGAGTGATCGGTCAAGCGCCGGCGGTTGGACAGGAGGTATTGGATGTTTGCCAGCACCTCGTCGAATCGGTCGAGCCCCATCATCAGACGATACGTCTCGGCGCAATCGGCGTGAATATCGACGCTCACCACGTCGGCGCCGCCCGACAGTAGTCGGTCGAGGACGGCCCGATCGACGAGCAGTTCGGTGCGCACATGCACGCCGCGAACCCCGGCTTGCTTCGCGAGGCGCACAATCTCGTCGAAGTGCTGGTGCAACAATGGATCGCCCAGCCCACCCAGGGTCACCACGGCATCGCCGGCTTCGGCGAGTTGGCCGAAGAGGTGCTCGGCCAGGGCAAGCGAAAGCGGGGGGCGCTTGGCGGATGTACTTCGATCTCGGTTGAATACACCACAACTGCGACGTTGGGTGCACAACTCAAGGATGATGTGCTGGGGCAGTTGATCCGGCTGCTCGAGCCGGTGGCGCTCGAGCGCAGCCACGATCTCGGCCGGGGTCGGGTCGCCACGGCGGCATTTCGCTTCGATCGCTTCGCGCAGCCGCCGACGGTATCGCGGCGCATCGAAGGTGGCGCGGATTCGCGATCGGCTCACGCGGTGGTCGATCAGCACGTTGAGGTTCCGCGCGATCGGGTCGTGCTGCGGGGCGTGCGGCTGATACACCAACAAGCCGCCGATGGTGGACAGCCGGTTGCGCTGCGCCAGCTCATCCATGAGCGTGGCGCTGACTACACATCCGCACAGCCCCGGCGGCGCCTGGTTGAACACCAGGTTGTGACGCTCCGGCAGCTCAAGATGCCGGGCAATGATCGCATCGCAACCGCCGTCGGAGGAGACGTCCACCAGCGGCCAATCCGCCCCGACCAGCAGCGCTGCGGTCAGCGACTGCTGCTGCATGATTCGGCTCATGACCTTTGGGCAGAGCACTTCGTCGTAGATGCTCATGCCCGCGATGCCGCCGCGCCAGCAGGTATCCGACCACAAACGGGCGGCGGCGATCACCGGATGCTCGGGACCATAGGGCGACCCGTCACAGTGCTCAATTCGGACCGGCAGGGCGATTCGGCTGCGGTCGATGATTGCTTGGGCGTCGAATCCGCGAGGGGCGATGAGGATGATTGATTCCAGCGCTTGCGACCGGCCGAGCCGCTCAAGTGTTGCCTGGAGTACCGGCCGGCCGGCGAATTGCTCGGTCAGCGATCGCGCCACGCCCAGAGCGTTGTGGTGAGGATCGACCGGCACCAGGGCCGCGATGCGCGCCGCTCGTTCTGCGGCCGGCGGCCCGTCGATGTCGAGCAGATTGATCGTCGGTTTGGATCGCACGGAGACCGGATCGCCGGCCAGCAACCGTTCGGCCTCGGCGAGTTGATCGATGATCTCCTGAGCCGAATCCGCGATCCAGGTAACGTTCTCAAGATCGCGCTGCAATTGGGCCCGCTGGTGCTGCATCGGATCACCATCGCGCTGGAGATTCAGCCGCCGATCGGCCTTGAAGCGCTTGAAGACGCCGAGCTGGTTGAGATGATCGAGGATTTTGAATGCGGCGAACCGCTGCTGGACCTGGTTGCGATACTGCTCGATCTTCTTGAAATGGCGAGCCATCTTCGCCGGGTCCGCCTGGTCGTTGAGCATCTTGCGAATCAGCGTCGCGGTCTTTCGGGCAGTGTCTTGTAGGGTGGCGATGTCGCGCCGCACCGAGGCGACTCGGTTGCGGACCTTCGGTAGGAGCTTGGGGTCCAGCGGGCGGTCGGGCAGCGGCAACGCCCCAATCGACCTCGTGGCATACCGATCAAGCGCCTCGGCCAGCGGCATCGTCTTGGTGTGTTGTTTGGCGATGCCGCCTTCGGTGGCGTCGATGATCTCGATGCCCTCCTGTTCATAACGGGCGAAGTCGCGCTCGAACTGGTGCAGGTACGTCTGCATCTGCGTGTCGGTGTAGATCGACTTGCCGTGTACGTCGCTGCGTTTGTGCAAGATGAGTCGATGGCGGGCGATGCGCTGCCATTCCATCATCTCGATCGTGTTGAACGGGTTCAGCTCGGGGGCCCACACCTCGTGGATGGCGGTACCGGGCGTGTAGTACAGCCCGTCGGAGAATGCGAGATCCTGGCCGATCAGAATGATGGGGTCGCAGCCGAGAAACCGCGCCACGTACACCGCCAGATGCGCCACCGTCGCCCCCTGCGGAAGTGTTCCCATCGGCCGCTTCAGGTCGCCCAGCAGTTCGTCGAGGAACTTTGATTCGCAGCAGCGCACCGGCCCGGGAAAGGCGTCCAGGATCACCGGATGAGCCTTCGCATCTGCAATGAGCGTGACATCGGCGACGTCGTCGGCGGTGATCCCTTCATAAAAGCGACGCGAGATCTCGTGATAATCAAGCGCGGTGACAAAGTGGGGGCGAATGCCTGCCTGCAACAACGGCCGAAGCGTGGTCTGCACCGCAACGATCACGCATCGCTGTCGAACATCGCCTTGGGCGAGCAGATGCATGTTTTTGGCGAGGCTGGGCCCCGCTGAGACCACCACCGCCGGATGGCCCTTCGCAGTGTCTTGAAGTTCGCCAATGCCCGCCCCGGCGGCGTAGTGATCGAGGTTCAGCAAGTAGTTGCGAACCGTGTCCACGGAGCGGATCAACGTCGTCATCAGCGTGGTCTTGGCGGTCGAGACATACTCGCTGAACATCGTCGTGAACTGTTTGCTCTCTTGGGCGAGTCGCTGACGGCTGGGAGGATGTTCCAGGAACGCGACACCTTGGGCGATGATTGCTTCGGCGCCTTCGAGCTTCTTGCCCAGTGCGCCGCGATCGGTGGGGTCGGTGATCCACACCACGATCGCATCTGCAAGCCACGAGGAATGGTCGATCCGTTCGAAGACGGCTCGCATCAGCGCCACATCCGGCTCGAACACGACGATGACGCCCGCCTTGCCGTATCGCTGGGCCAGATGTTGCACGTGGTATCCAGCGGCGAACCCCAACACGACGACCACCGCGTGTTCGACGAGGTCGATCCCCTCGGTGAGGCGTTTCGCCTCATCCAGCGGACGGTGCCGGCTGCATAGCGGCATGTCGGCGAGGCTCACCGCGGCCACGCCCTGGCGCGACTGGACGAATGTGACGTCCGGCCGTGGCTGCACTTCGCCCAGCTTCTGAGCGAGGTCGGCATTGCGCTTGGTCAGAGCGCGAAGGTTGCTTGCAAGGGCTGACGGTGTAACGATGGTCTGCGGCATCTGATTCGCGCTTCAGCGTTGTTGGGGCTCAAACATGAGCACAAGGCGTTTGGGTTATCGGAACACTCCATGGTGAGGCTATAACAATGCCCAAGCCGCCGCAGGTCGGACTGATCACGCGATATGTGTTGGAGAACCCGTATCCGCTGGCCTTGGTGCTGCTGGCGCTGGCGGGCGGTCTGGCGTGGACGGCGGTGCGCAATGAACGCCGTGATCGTCTGCGGGTGGGCGGGGCCCTCGCTATCCTGGGGGTCGCGGTGCTGCTGCTCGGCGCGGTGGTGGTCACCTCAGGCGAGCATGCCCGCCGCATCACCCGCGCGCTGGTCGAGGCCGCGGTGGCCGCTGATGTATCCGCTGCGATGCAACTCTTCGCCGACGAAGCCACGCTTTCCTTCGGCCGAGCCACGAACCCGGGCTACGCGACCGCCGAGATTCACTGGCGACTCGAACGGCTTGATGACCAGTGGCGCATCGACTCCAACCGGATCACGATGCTGCGGTCATACAGCGAGTCATCGGATGCGGCGACGGTGCATCTGGCATGTTCAACGATGCTCACGCGCGGATACGGCGCTACGCCGACACAATGGGTGCTGCGGATCCAGCGGCAGCCCAGCGGCGGCTGGAAGATCGCGCACGTCACTTGGGTGTCAATCAACCGCCGCCCGCCGAGTCACGACCTCGATAGGTAAGCGGTTGTGTTTCGGCGCGTATCGGTCGGGTGGAATGAAGCATCGAAAAAGCCTACGGATTGGAATCCGTAGGGTTTCTCGCGCGGTGGGGTCACTCCGCATCGTCGCTGGCCGCCAACCCCTCTGCGATGATGGCGGGCAGCGGCGGGATCTCCAGGACGCGGTTGAGCCGCGCGGTGCCGTCGCGCTCGATGACGCCGAGGCGGACCTGCTTGCCGGCCAGCAGAAACACGCCGTTGGTCAGACGAAACGTCCGCACCGCGGTCTGGCCGGGGTCCAGGGCCGTGATGGCGCGTCGCAGCCGAGTCGCTGCCTCACTCAAGACGAAGGCATCGAGGTTGACCGGTTGATCGCCTCTATTCGTGACGTATTGGGTGATGATCAGGTCGTCGGCCTCGCCGTGGTCATTCTTTGCCACGTGCCACTGCGCTGAGAATTCGATGCCCATCATGCCGACCTCCAGATCGGCATGCACTTGGAGACGGTAGTCGCGATCGGCCGTCATCTCGATCTGGGCCTCCACGCGCGTGTGGCCGGGAAGGGTGCTGCGTCCGAAGACCAAACTGATGGGCAAGCTCATCTCCTCATCCGGGCGGATCAGGAACCGGTGCAGGCGGGGAGTAATCCGCCAGCCGGCGGGCGGGCGAATACGAATCGTGCCGGAGATCGTGGCGTCCCACGGGTTGGCGAGGACGAGATGGGCATCGTGGACTTCAGATCGGGCCGGGATGAACCCGGGACGGATCGCCACGGCCGCGCGAAACCTGGCCAGCCGGCCGTCCACATGTTCGATGAACACCGGCCGCGGGCCCAGCGCGATCGAGTGCAGTCCTTCGTGCCGCTGGACCGTCCGGCGGTTGCCGAACGCATCAACGACATCGACGTGACCCTCAGCGAGCAACATCTCCATGACTCCATCGGTCGGATCATCGGCCGTCGGCTCGCACCACGCGACGAGGGCCGTCTCGTCTTCGCCCGGCCCGCTGAGAATCCAGCAACGCATTGGGTCGGCCATCGGCAATTCGGCGACGAAGGCTCGTCCATCGAGCTGCTGGGCGAGCACACGCCACACGCCGAACGACGGATCGGGCATGATCTGGCCTCGCCGTTCGCCTGGCCCGGTCCAGGGGGCGGTGATCACCATTCGTTGGAGACCTGCCCGCCATCCATGCAGGGCCCGCAGCACGAGATCAATCACGCGCACACCTGGCGGCTCCTGGTCGGCGGGCCGCTGGTGAAGCAACGCAAAGATCGGTCGCTGACCGATTGGCCAACCCGACGCATGGGCAGCCAGCGATTCTGGGTTCATCTGGTATGGCAGGGTGATCCAATAGCCATGCCGAGGCGGCAGAGCAGGCAGGGGCAGCTCGCCCGGCCAGGGGACAAGGATGATCGGCTCGGGCACATAATCCGCCAGAGATGCCGCCGCGGCCTCGACCAGACGGTACATCTGCTCAACTGGCAATCCCTCGATCGTTCCCGGAACGCCGATTTGCCATCGCTGCACGTTCAGGCCGAAGGTCATCAACGCCTCGCCCAGCTTGTCGGGCCAGTTTGCCGGATCGCTCCCCACCAATTGAAGCACCGCCCTGGAGTCGATGCCGAGTTGCTCTGCCAACGGCCGGCTGACGTGTGGCAGGGCCACGGTGATCTCGATGTTGCGGCTACGCATTTCGCGAATTGTCTCTGCAACGGCGGGGATTACCTCGTGCTCGGGGCCGAGCCCCGATGCGCCGATCGACAACGGGATGACGGCACTGCCGATGCCGAGAAGTCGGGTCAGTTCGACTGCGGTTGACCGATCGCCGGTCCGAATGGGCGGCAGCAGCACACCGAAGCGGTTGTCCTGCAGCTCGCGCCGGCCGGCGGTGGCGGACTCGGGCAGCACGACGAAGTTCAGCGTTTGGCTGGCCACCATCATGTCGCTTCGAGCAACCTCCAGCACGGCGCGATACCAGCCTCCGTCCAGTCGCCCGAGGTCAATGCTCCTGAGCCACGTTCCCGCTGGCAGCGCAAAGGTTTCTTCGTGCACGGTTGCCGCGTCGAGGTCTTCCACCCGCAGGTGCGCCGTCAACCGGTCGGTGGTCAAGTCGCGTACCATGACGTTGAGCGTCGGTGTTTCACCGGGCGCAACGACATTGCCCGTTGAATCAGTGGACAGCTCGATCCGCGGCCGCTGCCAGACGGCGACATCGTCGAACCACGCTCGACCCGATACGTCTTGAAGGAGCGGCTCGTCGGGGTTATGGCTGGTCCAGGTGAACTGCTGGGGCTGCAGGAGCTGCAATTCGACGACAAGGTCAGCGGCGTGAACGTCATCGCCACGGACTTCGACCGATACGCGCTGCCATCGGCCGTGGGTCTGTACCAGCGGGCTCTGCGCCCGGCTTTCGGATAGAGCGTTGCCGTGCGTGTCGTGTAGCCAGGCCGCCAGCCGGGCTCGCGCATGGGTGAGCCCATCGGTTCGTATCCAGGCTGAGATGACCCAATCGCCTCCCGGGAAAACGGGGATCACGGCAGTCGGCACTCTCGCCGACAGCGATCCGCCGTCCAGCTCGAACCCGAAGGACCAGTTGCCGTGGTGGGCAGCCCCGTTGGTCAATTGCATTCGGCCGAACGGCGGAAAGCCCTGGTCCGCCGCAATGTAGCGGTAGAAGTTGATGGGCATGGTGTAGGGCGCATGCTCGGCTTCTTCGAAGTCGAACTGCCGCAGGAGTCGATTCTGCGCCGACAAAATGGACCCACCGTCCGGAGCCGGGGTCGGCTGGCCGGCGGCGATGCCTGTCAGCGAGGCCACCCACAGCGGTGCCCCAAGCGGTACAAAGCGCAGCACATCGAGTTTGGCGCGATTCATCCCCACCCGTTATCGGCCGATTGGCCGAAGGGCTCCACGTTTGTCGATGTCAGTAATCGAATCCGCCGATCTGTTGCTTGGAGACCGCCGACATGCTTGCGCTACTTCGTACATCACTCATGGCCGGCGTTTTCTGCGGCCTGGTGCTCGTGGTCTTTTGGCGACTTTCCGTCGATCAAAAGCAGCGGGCGATCGAGGAGCTGGAAGCGCTCAACGAACAGATGCAGCAGCGGCTGGCCGCGAAGGATGAGATGATCGATCGTCTCAACCGAAGCCGGCGCCTCGCCCATGTGCGGATTCTCGACCAGAGCACGGGCGCCGACGGCCGGGTGGTCAACACGGATCTGGTGTTCATCGAGCTCGACGATGACGGTGGCGAGCTGGCCCGCCAGCGGTTCACACTGCCCGGCGATGTGCTGTTTGTTGACGCGTGGTCGGTGAAGTTCGATCGCCAGGACGTCGCCCAGGGTCATCCGCTTCGTGGTCGATCCCTTCTGCTTCTGCGACGGATCTATTCGGATCGTATGGCCCCGATCAACGGATATACCATCGACACGCCGGGGGCGGTTCCGCCCGGCTACGCAACGGGTGAGGTGGCCGAATTCGAAAAGCGGCTGTGGGAGCACTTCTGGGAGATCGCAACTGATGCGAAGCTCGCCAAGGCGATGGGCGTGCGGGTGGCTCAGGGCGAAGCGGTCTACAAGCCGGTACGCAAGGGCCAGGTGTTCGAGCTGATTGTGGATGCGGTGGGGGGGATGAGTCTTACCCCGCTGCCCGACGAGAATCTCGCTCTATCGCCCGACGAGTGAATCGATACACTTGCCTCCGTGCAATTGAGCACCAGTTTAGCCGCGGGTCGCAGACCCGCGCGTCTAAACTGCCGTAGCCATGGCAGTCATGGGTCGGCATCAAGCAGGGCCATCCAAGCGATCGGACCAGGCACCGGCGTCGCTGGAGGCGATCCGGCGCGCAGTACCAAGGTGCAGGCGGTGTCCCGAGCTTCGCACCTATTGCGCAAAGATTGCCGCTACGAAGCGCCGTGCGTATGCGGGCTGGGACTACTGGGCCAAGCCTGTCCCCGGGTTCGGTGACGATGGCGCGCGGATCATGATCGTCGGTCTGGCCCCAGCGGCTCACGGGGCCAACCGCACCGGACGGATGTTTACCGGCGACCGCTCCGGCGACTTCCTTTACGCCGCTCTGTATCGTTCCGGGCTGGCCAACCAGCCGCTTGCGGCTTCGCGCGACGACGGTTTAGTGCTTCGCAACGTCTACATTACCGCGGCCCTGCGCTGCGCTCCGCCGGGCAACAAGCCGACCCCCCGACAGCTCGACCACTGTTCGTCGTACCTGGTCGACGAGCTGGTGATCCTTCGGCCGGCGGTCACGGTATGTCTTGGTTCGTTGGCCTGGAATGCGGTGCTCAATGCTTTGCGGACTGCCGGAGAACGACTGCCCAGGCCCAAGCCAAAGTTTGCCCACGGCGTGGAGTTTCCCTTGGGGTCGACGGTGCTCCTGGGATGCTATCACGTAAGCCAGCAGAACACGTTCACCGGCCGGCTGACCGAACTCATGATCGACGCGGTGCTTCGACGAGCGACGGCGATCGCGGCGGGCAGGCCGATGTGCTAAACTCGTGGCGGCGCACGTTGGATGCGGCGGGGCAAGCCCGCCCGCGAAACTTACTTGTGCGTCCCTAACCCCGTCCGCACCGATGCGCATCTTCATCACCGGCGCCACTGGTCTGATCGGCCGACGAGTCGTTCCTGATCGCCTTGAGAGGGGCGACCAGGTGGTGGCGGTATCGCGCGATGCCGGCCGGGCCAACCGTCTCTTTGCCTCCGACGCCGACCACGATT
>JADFIM010000097.1 GCA_022566725.1 Planctomycetota bacterium | reverse complement strand
GCGTGCGATGCGAGTGCGTCGGAGGCAGGTTCGCGACGATATGTTGTGGGTTGGTCAGTTTCAGCGGATTCTGCCGCTGCGGGTTGCGCAGCGTGCGCCGCTCGTGGCGGTGCTGCTGGCGCAGATAGTTCTTCACGGCGCTCAGCAGCAGGTTGCGGAATCGCCCGCGATGCGGATCGGCGCCCGCGCAGAGGCGGCGAGAGATGATGACGTCGCAGACGAAGCCTTGGGTGAGGTCGGCCGATTCGTGGACGTCGCGGCCGGTTGAGCGGATGTAGGCGTACACAGCCGGCCAGTACCTACGCATAAGCCGCTCCAGGGCGTCGCCGGCACCCTGCTCGTCCGTATGGCCGGCCTCGACGATCAGGGACCAATCGGTGTGCGATGAGCCGGCTTCGACCAGGTGCACGCGGGACCTCCTAATGGCGGGACCTGGCCCGGTCTGAGGACATGGCCCCGCATAGGTATCTATGCCGCGCCCGGAGCAATCTTGCGCGCCGATACCCAAAAAAAGTGAAAAAAGTCGCTAGGGCCTGGCGGCAGGGCCCGGAGCGTCAGGAATCCGCGTTGATCGGGACCTGGTCAGCGATCTCGAGCCCAAAGCCGGCCAATCCTCGAAGGGTCTTGGGGTGGTTGGTGAGGATGCGCAGCCGGCACAAGCCCAGATCGCGAAGGATCTGGCTGCCGATGCCGAAGTCCCGCCGGTCCATCGGGTGGGTCTTTGCGGCGACGCCGTCGCAGCGCGTCAGGTCCGGCGCGTTGGGGTCATCAAGGGCCGGTCGCTTGATTCGTTGTAGCCGGCCACGCAGATCATCACCGACGCCTTCGGGGCGCAGATAGATGAGCGCTCCTCGGCCGGCCTGGTGGATCATCCGCAGCGAGGCTCGAAGCTCCCGGCCGGTCGGCCTGGTCGCTTCATCGAAGATGTCGCCCAGCAGATCACGGCGGTGCATACGCACCAGGATCGGGTCATCGATCTGGCGAGCCCGGCCGGTGTCGTCCAGATCGCCGATCCCACCGACGGTCAACGCCAGATGCGGCAGCGGATCGATTGTGCTCTGGTAGGCGATGAGGTTGAACCGGCCGTAGGGGGTGTCGATCGGGGCGCCTTTGGCCGGCTCGATGCGCTCGATGAGGCGCTCGCGGGCCAGGCGATACTCGATGATCTGCTCAACGGAGCACATCTTCAGATCGTGCGTGGCGCACAGCGTTTCGAGTTCGCCCATTCGTGCCATCTCGCCGTCTTCGCGGACCACCTCGATGATCAGCGCAGCCGGATGCCCGCCGGCGAGACGAACCAGATCGACCGAGCCCTCGGTCTGACCGGTGCGCACCAGGACGCCGCCGGGGCGGGCGCGCAGCGGATTGATATGGCCGGGACGGACGAAGTCCTCCGGCGTGGTGTCGGATTTGATGATGAGCTGGATCGTTCGGGTGCGGTCGGATGCGGAGATGCCGGTTCCATTGCCGTGCCTGGGATGGGCGTCCACGCTCACGGTCAATGCGGTCCCGTGCAGGCTGCTGTTGGCCGAGGCTTGCGGCGTCAGATCCAGGCGATCGCAGTCCTCCCTGGTCAGGGCCAGGCATAAATATCCGCCACCGATGCGGGTCATGAAGTTGATGATGGCCGGGGTGACCTTCTCGGCGGCGCAGACGAAGTCACCCTCGTTCTCGCGCGCCTCGTCGTCCACGAGCACGATGATCCGCCCGGCCCGCAGCTCATCGAGGATGTCGGGAATCGGCGACAACGGCATGGCAGGATAGTCTAGGAGTGATGAGTGAGGAGTGATGGGTGATGGGAGTTTAGCGGCCGGGCTTGCCCCGGCGCGAGGGGAGATCGACGGCGAAGCCTCAATGAGGATGCCAAGATCGAACGTGGCGCGGGGGATCCCATGCACAACGGCCGCGATGCCGCCGATCACGACGTACTTCACATCATGGTCTTGAAAGGATGCGAATACGGCCTGAAGTCGGTTGAGCATGCTTCATATCTGCGATCTGGGGGTTGTTTTCGAACGCCAGGTCGGTGATCGCACAAAGGTAGTCCATTCGCTCGGCTAGCGACAACGTCTGGAACCACCGCGCCTTGGCCTGCGGCGTCTCCTCCCGCCGATCATGTGAAATGCCCTTGTCCATAGGAACCATCAAAGTATACCGCAAACCTGGCGAGGCGCCCGCAGCACATTTCCATGTGGGGCTCCGCTGCGGGGGCGCTGCGGCTCGCTACACTGCCCCCCATGGTCAGCAGTGCTCAACGGCGCCGCCACGAACAATGGCTGATGCAGCTGACGGCGATCCCCACCGCGGCTGGACGGGAAGACCGCGTTATTGCGTGGATCGAGAACTGGCTGACGCGCCGCAGAAACCTGACGCTGCGACGTGACCCGGCAGGGAACCTGATCATCACCCGCAAGGGACGCCGATCCGCCCGGCCGATCTTCATCACCGCGCACCTTGATCATCCGGCGTTCGTGGTCCGCGACGTAATCGACGAGCGCACGATCGAGCTGGAGTTTCGTGGCTCGGTACACGATCCGTACTTCGAGAACGCGAAGATTGAGATCTTCAGCGCCAACGACTCGGCACACCGTGCGACGATCACCGAGCTCCATTTGGCCGCCAAACCGTTCAAGCGTGTCATCGCGCGCATGGGACAAGCATCAAACACGCTGGTTGCGGGCGATATCGGGCGGTGGGCGTTGGGGGGGTGGGGCGCCCGGCCGACGGTTGTCACCGGAAGGCTGTATGCGCCCGCTTGCGATGATCTGGCCGGGGTTGCCGCGGCGCTGGCCACGATGGACGTCCTGCGGAACCGCAAGGGGGCCGGGAACGTGGGCCTGCTGCTGACCCGGGCCGAAGAGATAGGCTTCGTCGGGGCCGTCGCAGCATGCAAGAAACGATCCGTGCCCAAGAGCGCGAGACTCATCTGCCTGGAGAACTCCCGCAGCTATCCCGACTCGCCCATCGGCGCCGGGCCGATCCTCCGAGTCGGTGATCGGTTGAGCGTGTTCAGCCCGGCGCTCACCAATCGTCTCAGCGCGCTGCTGAGTGAATACCGCAAGAAATATCCCCGGTTCAAAGCCCAGCGCAAGCTCATGCCCGGCGGAGTATGCGAAGCAAGCACGTTCAGTGCCTATGGCTATGAATCAACGTGCGTGTGCCTGCCGCTAGGCAACTATCACAACATGGTCGATATCGACGGCGTCCTGGGCGGCAGCCGACCGGCGAACGTCGGCCCGGAGTTTATTTCGCTCGACGACTATCACGGCATGATCGAGCTACTCATCTTCTTCGCCGCGCAGCTTGACGGTCAGCGGGTCGGTCGGATCGTGGATCGAATGGACGATCAGTTTCGTGCCCACGGCCGGCTGCTTGGCTTGAAGTGATACGAAATAGGGAGTCATTATACGTATTCTGCTTACAACCTGCGCGGTCAGTGGGAAGGCACCAAGGCATCGAGGCATCAAGGCAAGGGTCGGCAAGAGAAGTCGTGGCGGTCTCTGGCACTCGATGCCTGGATACCTTTCCGCCTGCGGCGGATTGATGCCTCGGTTTCGGACGCCCAGGATCAATCCGGGATGCGTATCAGTCGTCTGGGCACCCGTTTCGGCTTCGAGGCATCAAGGCGGGTGCAGAGCCGTCGGAGTGTCGGGGCGGTCCGCGGCGACACGCTGCGGCTCTAGGCGCCACGAGATTGCGCCGGGGGTGATTCGGTCGGCCCGCCGTTGGGAAGCGGCGACGCCAGCAGCTCGATTCCCACCCGCTGGACGTGGGTGGGGGTGGCAGCCAGCGCCGTGAACCGGGCGTCGTGGGCCTCGAACGTCTCGCCGACCTTGGGCACGTGGCCCAACTGGGCGAGAAGGAAGCCTGCGATTGTGTCGAAGTCGTCATCCTCCGGCAGTGTGAGTCCGAGCTGTTCGTTGAGGTCGTCGATGTGATATCGCCCGTCCGCCTCGGCGTGGCGGTCGTCGATGGTCACAAGCACCGGCTCCTCGCCATTGGGTTCGTGCTCATCGTGGATCTCGCCGACGATCTCTTCGAGCACGTCCTCGATCGTGACCAGGCCGGCGGTGCCGCCATATTCGTCAATGACCACCGCCATGTGGACTCCGTTTTTCTGGAAGTCGGCCAACAGCTCGCGTACGGGCTTGGTTTCAGGAACGATGATGGGCTGGCGGAGAAGAGGATCGAGCTTGAAGTTGTTTGCGTCTTCGCCGAGATACCGCACGAGGTCCTTGACGTAGAGGATTCCCTCAATGTGGTCGAGGTTTCCTTTGTAGACGGGAATGCGTGAATAGCCGACCTCGGCGATGAACGAGCGAATCTCAGCGAGATCGTCGGTGAGCTCGATGCCTTCAATATCGGTGCGGGGGGTCATGATCTCGGCCACATCGGTGCTGGCGAACTCGACGACATTCTCCAGCATGTCGGCGGCGTCCCTGTCCAGTCCACCTTCGCGCTTGGTCTCTTCGATGCTGCGCAACAATTCGGACTCGCGCTGCTCATCTTGTTGAGAACTGGCGCCGCTGAGCCGGCGGACCACCTCGTCTATAAACGAGACAGCCTTGAGCAGCGGGTAGCATCCCCATGTGATCGACCTGACGACCGGGAGCCCCGACGCGATCAGTGCGCCGCCGGCATAGCGAGAGATAGCCGAGGCCAGCACACTGGTGCACACCCACAGCGCCAGGGCGGAGATCACAGCGCTGCTCAGCAGGTCGGGCCAGGTGAGGGTTGCCTCAGCTCCCAGGTCGACCACCGCCGCAAGCACCAGGACGAAGACTCCCAATCGCGCCGCGGTACGAACCAAGGACACTGCGAAGATCGCCGAGTCGAACTTGGCCGCATACCATCGGGCTCCTTCGGGCTTCGCTCGCGACTCCAGAAGCTGTCGAACCGCGGATGGACTCAGCCGCAGCAAGGTCAGATTCAGCGCGGCCAGGTAAGCAGCGGCGAACAGCATCGCCACCGCCATCCATACATACAGATCAGTCAATGCAGTGGTCCCCGGTCACGATCTTGCTGGGGCGATCGTCGTCGTGACCCGACGGATCGCGCGCGAACGTTCGGCCGACGCCGATGGCGGACAGGATACGGTCCTCCTCAGCGTGCATCGCCGTGAAGCCTTCTTCAGTCTGATCATCGAACCCGGCGCAATGAAGCACGCCGTGCAGCGCATACAGCAGCAGCTCCTGCTCGATGGGGATATTCCGCTCGGACGCCCGGCAGGCCGCAACATCGACGCAGACGACGATGTCCGCCTCGATCGCGCCGCCGGGCGCCGCATTTGCGAACGCCAGCACATCCGTGGAATCATTGACCTGCCGGTGCGCGCCGTTGAGCGTGCGCATCTGCTCCTCGCCGACGATGGCGATCGCAAGACGTTGGATCGGACGATTGATGTGCGCCAACGTCGCCGCAAGCCGGTCGCGTATCCACGGGACGTTGATGTGGCGAGCCTCGGCGGCGCACGTCATTTCGACGACAGCTTTGGCCGGCGGACACGGCGGTGCGTTCATCTCTATGCAGGCGGCGGGGTCGCGACGTTCGGGAGGGTTATCGGCGTCCGACGAAGGACTTGCAGCCGATTCGTCGCGGTCGTCCGTTGGTGCCGTGGAGCAGCGTATCGTGGAAGCGTTTTGGTTCATCGGTCGCTAGGCGGGGCCCGCCGGAGGGCTCGCCACATCTCACCGCCCATAGGATACGACCCTTTTCGGCGTCTTGCCAGAGAAAATCCAGTGGTGGCCGGAAGAAGGGGCGATGGCCTTGGACGGGCCTCGGCGGCCCAGCAGGCGGCAATCCGGGCCTGCATCAGGTGGTGCCGACGCCCAGGGGCACAAGGGACGGTCTTACGCGGGCCTCGAACTCATCGCGGAACTTGTTGACGATCGTGCGGATGGCCCAGTTGTTGCCGTCGGCGAGCCCGCAGATGGTCGTGCCGGACATGATCCCCATCGACCCCGCCAGCTCCAAGAGCAGATCCAGGTCTTTGCTGGTGGCGTTCCCCTGCTCGATTCGGACAAGCAGCTTATAGACCCACGAGGTGCCTTCGCGGCACGGCGTGCACTGGCCGCACGATTCGTTGGCGAAGAACCGCGCGATGTTGCGGGCCACCGCGACCATGTCGGTGTCCTCGTCGAAGATCGTCGGGCAGGCCGTGCCCAGACCCATGACCTGGTACTTTCGGCCGATGTCGAAGTCCATCTCGGCGTCGAACTGATCGGGCCCCAGCGCGCCCATGCTCACGCCGCCGGCGATCGCGCCCTTGAACTTCTTGCCGCCACGCATCCCGCCGCAATAGTCCTCGACAAGTTTTCGAAGCGGGATTCCCAAGTCCACCTCATAACAGCCCGGGCGGTTGACGTGCCCGGAGACGCCCATCAGCTTGGGGCCGAAGCTCGGCGGGCCGCCGATGGACGATTCGCAGCCCATGGATTTCCACCAGTCTGTGCCGTGCCGGACGATCGGGCCGACGGCGGCCAGCGTCTCGACGTTGTTGACGATGGTGGGGCGGCCGAAGAGTCCCTTCACCGCAGGGAACGGCGGCTTGACCCTCGGCCAGGCCCGCTTGCCCTCGATGCATTCCAGCAGGCCGGTCTCCTCGCCGCAGATGTACGCGCCCGCGCTGCGGTGCAGGTAGCACTCGGCGACAAAGTCGCTCGCGCCATTCAGCATCCCCGGTTTGCCGAAGATGCCGTGCTCATAAGCCTCCCGGATCGCGCTCTCGACAACCTTGATCTGATGGCGGTACTCCCCACGGATGAAGAAGTATGCGGTGTCGAGCCGGCAGGCGTAGCAGGTGATTGCAATCCCTTCAAGCACCAGGTGCGGGTCGAAGTCGATGAGCAGCCGATCCTTGAACGTGCCCGGCTCGGCCTCGTCGCAGTTGACGGCGAGATACCGCCGCCCGCCATCGGGCTCCGGCAGGAACGACCACTTGAGCCCGCAGGGGAAGCCCGCTCCGCCCCGGCCGCGAAGCTGGGAGTCCTTGACCATGTCCACGATGGCCTCGGGCGTCATGTCCAAGGCGGCCCGTAGCGTCTCGTACCCCTCGGTCTTGACGTACTCGTCGTAGCCGACGATGTGGCGGTCCTTCGGATCGCCCCACGGCGCGGTCGGGATTCGCTTACAAAGAACTGGTTCGGTAACAGGCATGGGCTAGGGGTTAGGGGTTAGGAACTGCCTGGTTCATCGCGTTTGAACTCAATTTCCTCGATGGTCGTTCGCCGAAGGGTCATGGTATCGCGATCCTCTTCCTCGACGGCCTTGTTCACGACGATTCGTTTCCTGCCTGGATCGGTCCTGATCGCCTTGACGATGTGGCCGATGAACTCGCCGAGGTAGTGCATGAGTGGCTTTTTGCTTGCGCTGCGCATTGGTCACAGTCCGCGGTTCAGTCAGGTAGATTCTCCAAGAGTTGATCGAGCTTCTCGATCGTCAGGTGTTCGTGGAGATCGTCGTTTATCAGCGCCACCGGCGCGGTATCGCATGAGCCGAGGCATTCCAGGGCTAGCAGCGTGAACTTCCCGTCATCGGTCGTCTCGTGCGGCTCGATGTCGAGCTTGCGGCGCAGATGATCAAGGATCGCCTGGTGGCCGCAGATCTCGCAGGCGATCGACTGGCAGACCGCGATGACGTGCCTGCCGGTCGGCTCGGTCGTGTACTCTTCGTAAAACGAGGCGGTGTCGAGCACGTCTGCGGGCGTGATCTGAAGGAACCGAGCGATCTCCACCATCGCCTGGTAAGGAACACAGCGATAGCGATGCTGCACGTCGTTGAGGATCGGCACCAACGCGCCCATCGCCTTCTCATACCGAGGCAGGAGTTCGGCCGTGTACCGCTGCTTCATCTTCGGCGTGAGATACGGCTGGTCACGCTGCTCGATGACCGTGGTGGCGGAAGGCTTTACGGTCCAGGCCATGGGGCGCTCCAAAGGTATGCGTCAGAATCCGCTGGCGGGGACGCCGCGGCTCGCTTATCACCGATCGAGCTCCGCGGCGATGATGTTCAGCGACCCCAGCACCGCTACGGTGTCGGCGAGCTGATGCCCCTCCAGCAGTTTAGGCAACACCTGAAAATGGATGAACGACGGCGGGCGGGTCTTCGCGCGCCAGGAGCATTTCGTTGCGTCGGCGACGATGTAGTAGCCCAGCTCGCCGTTGGGTGATTCGATCGCGGCGTACGCTTCGCCGACGGGCACGTCCCAGCCACGATTGTCCATGAAGATTTCAAACAGTTGGATGGTCGCCTCGATAGACCCGTAGACATCACCCTTTTCCGGCACGTTGTACTTCGAGTCGATCGCGACGTTCATCGGACCCTTGGGAATGCGGTCGATGAGCTGGTCGATGATTCGCCGGGATTGCTGCATCTCCTCCATGCGGACCAGGAATCGGCAGAGGCAGTCGCCGTCCTGAGCCACCGCGATCGAGAACTCGACCGGCTCGGCCCCTTGGCCGTCCCAGTTGTCCGCATAGCAAAGGTACGGCTCATCCTTGCGGAGATCGCGGCGAACCCCCGACGCTCGGGCGTTGGGGCCGGTGAGGCTCCAGGCGATCGCGTCGGCCGCGCTGATCTGGCCGACTGCTTGGAGGCGATCCACGAAAATACGGTTGCGCTTCAGCAGGACCTCCATGTCCTTGATCGCCTTGGGCAGCCGCTCGTCGATGAACGCGCGCACCATGCGCCCAAAGACTTCATCGTCCGGGAGGTCCAGCATCGCTCCGCCGACGCGGGTCCAATCGGGATGGAACCGCTGGCCGGAGATATAGTCCATGATGTCGTAGATGAACTCGCGCTCGTTGAAGCCATAGAGGAACCCGGTGAAGGCGCCGAGGTCCAGCGCTGCGGCTCCGCAGCTCAGCAGATGGTTCTGAATTCGCCCGAGCTCCGCAAGGATCGTCCGCACGACCTTGCATCGCGGCGTCAGGTTGATGCCGAACAACGCCTCCACCGCGTGATGCCAGGCGATGTCGTTGACGATCGGGCTGATGTAATCCATTCGGCTGACGGTGCAGACGTACTGGTTGTAGTCGTG
The DNA here is from genome assembly GCA_022566725.1 of Planctomycetota bacterium. GTDB lineage: Bacteria > Planctomycetota > Phycisphaerae > Phycisphaerales > SM1A02 > JADFFQ01. Next base: position 667 of record JADFIM010000097.1, on the reverse strand, counting down.
GTGTTCAGCGAGCTTCTCGAAACCCGAGTGCAGGTAGCCGATGTGGGGGGTGGCCCGTACCACCCGCTCGCCGTCCAGCTCCAGGACGATCCGCAATGTCGTGTGCGTCGCCGGATGCTGCGGGCCGAAGTTGAGCACCCACCGCTCGGGCGCATCGCCGCGCTGCGTGAGATACTCCGTGGTCTCGATGTCCACGTCGTAACCTTCATCTGGGGCGAGCGTGTAGGGCATTGGGGGAAGGGGTTAGGGTTCAGGAGTCAGGGGTTAGGGGCAGCGGTCAGCCGTCAGCTTCTTTCCCTTAGCCCCCGGCTCTGCCGGGGGGGGTGGATCGCCCCCGGCTCTGCCGGGGGATGGACCACATTGTGACAGCCTTCACAATCCGCAGAAGTATACGGCACGGCCGGCCAACCGTCACGGCTCCAGCGAGCCGGGCGAATCGTTTGAAATAGGCTTGTTTGCTGAGTCCTGTAATAGTTACGTCCTATTCGGTGGTTATGCCCATGTCTCTTGGCATGAGACCACACGGCACGCCCGAACAACTCGAACGACGACACCGGCACGCCATTGACGTGATCAAGGCCGGGCACGGCACGACGGAAGTGGCGCGCCTGTTCAAGGTGGACCCACGCAGCGTCAGGCGATGGGAGGCGAACTATCGCCGCCGCGT
>JADFIM010000096.1 GCA_022566725.1 Planctomycetota bacterium | reverse complement strand
CTCGCGCCGCAGCCCCGGATCTCCTCCATCTTCGCTTCTGCAGTGTCGTCCTTGCCGCCAATGATCGCCCCGGCGTGTCCCATGCGCTTGCCCGGCGGCGCGGTCCGCCCGGCGATAAAGGCCGCGACCGGCTTGGCCATGTGCTGCTTGATCCACGCCCCGGCCTCGGTCTCGTCGGAGCCCCCGATCTCGCCGATCATCACCACGCCGTCCGTTTCACTGTCGCGCTCGAACATATCCAGCAACTCAATGAACCCAAGACCCTTGACCGGGTCGCCGCCGATCCCGACGCATGTCGTCTGGCCGATACCGAGATCGCTGCACTGCCACACTGCCTCGTAGGTGAGTGTGCCGGATCGACTGATGACCCCCACCGCCAGACCGCTGGCTGCATCGTGCTTGGCCAGGTGGATGTAGCCGGGCATGATGCCGATCTTGCATCCGCCCTCAAATTCTGCGTCCGCGCCCTCGCCGGCCACGCGCCGCCCCGGACTGATGATCCCCGGGCAGTTCGGACCGATCATGCGAGCCTCGGGAAAGTCTCGAAGCGCGGACTTTGCGCGGATCATGTCCTGGGTCGGGATGCCCTCGGTGATTGCACATATTACGCTGATGCCTGCGGCCGCCGCTTCGAGAATCGCGTCTGCGGCGAAGGGCGGGGGGACGAAAACCATCGTGGCGGTCGCTTGGGTGCTGGCCACCGCATCGGCGACGGTGTCGAAGATCGGAAGATCGTTCGTATCGCGCCGGCCGCCTCTGCCGGGCGTGACGCCTCCGGCCATCCGCGTGCCGTAATTCAGGCAGCCCTTTGTGTGAAGGGCGCCGAAGCTCCCAGTAATACCCTGACAGAGAACTCTCGTATCACCATCAACCAGGATAGCCATGGCCGTAGAGTAACGAGGAAGTCGCACCCCCACAAAGGAGCCGACCCGGACCTTCGTCGTCCCGACAAGTCGGGACTCCTCAGGTCCGGCTTCCTCGTGCGCGGGCGCCGATCGCCTACACTGCGGCCATGACGGCTGTGACCAGGCGTGCCGGCAAGTCTCTCACGTACGCCGAGGCCGGTGTGGACATTCAAGCGGGCGAGCGGGTCGTCGATCTCATCGAGTCGATGATGCGCAAGACCCACGGCCCGCGGGTGATCGGTCGACGTGGGGCCTTCGCGGCCATGTTCCGCCTCGACTACAACGATAAGCTGTTCAAGAAGAACTATCGAGACCCTGTTCTCGTGGCCTGCACCGACGGCGTCGGAACCAAGGTCAAGCTTGCATCGCAATTGCGCGTCTACCACACCGTCGGCATCGACTGCGTGGCGATGAACGTCAACGACCTGATCGTCCAAGGGGCTGAGCCGTTGTTCTTTCTGGACTATCTGGGGTTGCACAAGAACATTGCCGAGCAGACGGCCGAGCTGATTGCGGGCGTGGCCAGGGGCTGCGAGATGGCCGGCTGCGCGTTGATCGGCGGTGAATGCGCCGAAATGCCAGACATTTATGGCGAAGCGGATTTTGATCTGGCAGGATTTGCCGTGGGCGTGGTGGAGCTTCGACGGGCGGTCGATCCGATGCGGGTCGAGGCCGGCGACGTGGTCATCGGCCTGGCCAGCTCAGGCGTCCACTCCAACGGCTTCACACTCGTGCGAGAGATCATCACGCGCAACCGCCTGGTCCTCGACCTCGTCGATCCTCAGCTCGGTGAGTCAACGTTGGGCGAGGTGCTGCTCACGCCGACGCGAATCTACGCTCAACCGATCGTCAAGCTGCTGAGCCGCTACAAGGTCAAGCGAATCGTTTCGGCCATGGCCCACATCACCGGCGGCGGGCTGCCGGGCAACCTCAAGCGCGTCTTGCCAAGCAACCTGGACGCCAGGATCGACGCCGGCTCGTGGACGGTGCCGCCCATCTTCACGTTCCTCCAGAAGCACGGTAACATCGATCCGGACGAGATGTGGCGGGTCTTCAACATGGGCGTCGGCTTTGTGCTCATCGTCCGACCCGCCTTCGCCGATTCGGTCGTCCGCCAGCTCAATCGGCTCGGCGAAACCGCCTTCATCATGGGTGGAATCGTCCAAGGTTCCGGACGGGTATGCCTTGGCTGAACACGGCCCGAATGCGGTCAGGCCCGTCCGATTTTTCCAGCTGAGGATTCTCGATGACTCCGGCCGTCGGTCTTCGGCTCGTATCGGTGCCCCGGAGGGGTCGTGATGGCATGGTCGCGGATGAATGCTCGCACCTCATCCAAGGTGCGGAACAACGCCTCGAAATCTTCCGACCAGACGGTGATGTTGAACTTGCGGAAGGTGCCGTCGCCCTGCGGCACACCTTCCACGAGCCACAGACATGGATTGCCGTTGGAGGCCCGCCGAATCTGCAGGGCGTATTTCCTCGGTCCGACCGAATCAAATACCCACGTTTTCAGAACCTCGCCTTGCCGTTTGGGTTGCTGAGCACGTGAACGGTCTTGCGTGATGTTCATGGCCTGACTCCTGCGTAGGAGACCACCTTCGACGAGATGATCTCGCCGCTGGGCAGAATACCGAACAAAAACCTATCATGCAAGCCGAAAATGGGAGGTTCGCGGCGGGTACCAGCAGCGCTTCTCGCGGCCACGGGTGGCCCAGCGGCCTGGCCGCGTCGGCCTGGATGAGCGCAAGTGCAAGTGCCAACAGACTTTGTGAGAGAAAAAACGAATTGATAATTCGATGAAATTCCCTTGCCATAGCCGATAAATCAGCAAGGCTTACTTTGGCAATTCGGAGGGGCCCAACGCAAGGAGGCACGGCCATGGCTACTGCCGAGCAACTGACCGCGATCAAGGGAGGCACGATCGCCTCATTGCCCCCTCAAGCCACAGTGCTCGATGCGGCGCAGCTGATGAACGATCGACACATCGGCTCGGTGCTGGTGACCGAAGGTAACCAACTGGTGGGGATCTTCACCGAACGCGATGTCATGCGACGGGTCGTCGCCGACCAGCGCGACCCGGCCACCACCACGGTGGCGGATGTCATGACCAGCCCCGTCGCCTGCGCCGCCCCGCACACCACCCTCGACGAGATTCGCACCGTCATGCGGGACAAGCGAATCCGCCACGTACCTGTGGTGAATGGTGGCGGGGTGCTGGGAATGATCTCTTTGGGCGACCTCAACAAGGCCGAGCACGACGGGCAAGTTGAGACGATCCGCTATCTCGAACAATACATGTCGGTGACATAGCCTCTGCGGCCCCCAGCAACGATCCGTCCGCTCGGCCCTCACTCCTCGGGGTCGGGCTTGCGCCGGGCTTCTTTCTTCTCGGATCGCTGGCGCTTCTGCTCCAGACGCTTCGCAACCACGGCCCGCGATGGCCGGATTGGCTTGCGCTTCTTCAGCTCGATGGCCGCTTCGGACACCAGCGCTCGCAGGCGCTCCACGCATGCCCGCTTGTTGGCCAGCTGAGACCGGTAGGTAGCGGCACGAATGACCAGCTCGTCGTTGCGGGTCAGCCGCTGCCCGGCCAGGCGACGCAGCCGAGCTTTCGCCTGCTGCCCAAGACCGACGATCGCCTCCACGGACAATCGCAGCTGGGCTCGGGAACTGAGCTTGTTGACCGCCTGGCCGCCGGGGCCGCTGCCCCGCGAATACGAGAATTGCAGATCCGCAGGATCAATCCACGCCCGGGGGGCCAGCTGGACGGCACTGTCTGGTTTGGGGGGCGATGACATGCGGGTTAGCCTTTTCGCCGATAGTGCACGATACGTGGTCTCCCAGGCTTATCGAGGACTCTCCGCATGACCGGGCTATGGATTGTCACCGCTACGGCCGTAATGCTGATGAGTTCCGAGGAATTGGCTCTTGAGCCGCCCAAGGCTGACCATCCCGTCCCTCGGCAAGAGTCGAGCCTCGAGATCACCATCCTCCCTGGCGCCTGGATACCCCGTCTGGACGGCGATTCCTCATTCGGCCCGGCCGGGGCGGGCGGAGACATCCACCTTTCTCGCCAGCTTGGTCTCAATTCCTCTGAGCCGACGGTCAATGTGGAGCTGACCATACGCAAGCGGGAAGTATGGGAGGTTCACTTCAGTGGCTTTGACTTCTCGACCGAGTCGGCGAACCGCTTCGTCGGCAGCGCAACATTCGGAGGCCTCGCGCTTGCCCACGGTGATCCGTTCCGCGCCTCGTTCGACATCACCTCCTTCTCCGCGGGAATGAGCATCGGCGTATTTCGGCCGTTTGCTGACGACCGACAGGGCCCGGCCAACCTTGACAATCGCACGTGGGAGGGTCGATACATCGCCGACCTTCGAATCTCACCCGAATTCGGGATGCGGTACCTCGATATCTCGCAGACGGTCACTTTGCCTGACGGTAGCAGCGAGACGGCCGGCGGCGAATGGGTTGCGGTCTATGGCGGGCTGCAGTTTCTCCTGGACTATCGCCCCGAGCAGAGATTGCCTTTCCTGCACCTGCTGCGAATGCAGGCCAGCCTTGCGGTCGGCCCGGCGCTGGGCGGCGACGGCGGGATCATGTGGCAGATGGGTGCCGGTCTGACGGTGCAGATCACCGAAACCCTTGGCGTCATGTTCGGCTATCGGCTCCTTGAGCTGGACGTTGAAAATGACGACTACACCCTTCAAGGCGGCCTGCAGGGGCTCTTTTTGACCGGGTCCGTTCGTTTCTAGAGGACTGACCACGCACCTGGGACGTTGGTCAGCCGTAGTACCACTTGGGCTCTCACGCCTGGGCCCATACGATTCTTCAACCATGGCCAAGCTCGCTCGCCGGCACCACAGCAATCTCCGCAGGTATCGTCGTGCGCGAATCAGACATTTTCTGTTCACACTCGGTCCGAATCGGATCACCGGAGGCCGAATCACACGCCGGCATATCGCCCAGGGCGTCGCCATCCGAGAAACTGAAATGGCGAGCCCGCTGTGGCCTTTAGCCTTTGACGGCTTACGGATCGGTCATGTCAGCGACTTCCATCTGGGCGAGCTGCTTCCAATCGACAAGGCCCTGGAAGTCGTCAGATGCCTGGGCGAGCAACAGCCGGACCTCGTCGCCTGCACGGGCGATCTGGTGGACCTGGAGAACGCCCAGGTCCGACCGCTTCTGGAAGCACTCGGCAGACTTGATCCGCCGATGGGAACATTCCTGGTGCTGGGCAATCATGACGAACTGCACGATGGCGAGGAATTGGCGCAGATGGCGGCCGATTCGGGGCTGACCGTGCTGCGCAATGAGGCCGTCGAGATCAACCGTCAGGGAAGCCACCTCATTGTCGTCGGAATTGACTGGGCGCGATCAGCGGTGAGGTGTGCCCAACACGTCGATCTCGCCTGCGGCGAACAGACTCACCTGTTGCTGGCACACAATCCCAAGGCATTTCTCCGCGCCACCGACCTGGGCATCCCTCTGACGCTCGCCGGGCACACTCATGGCGGGCAGATCGCGATGAAGAAACGCCCCAATGCGAATCTGGCGCTGACCCACCGGCGGGGCGCCGGATCGTTCCAGAGCAATGGGAGCATGCTCTATGTCACCACCGGGGTGGGGGCCTGGTTTCCGCTGCGGGTCAATTGCCCGGCGGAGATCGCCATGCTCACGGTCCGCCACGAGGCGGCGTAGAAGGCTTGAGGCTCGAGCCTTGAGGGATCAGCGCCAACCGCTGAGCCGCGCGCACGCCTTGCTTCTCATTCCTCGCTGCGTCACTGTTGTCGGCTATCCGTGGATCAACGCGACGCCGCGAGAGTTTCGATGAGCCTCAAGCCTCCGGCTTCAAGCCCCAAGCCTCTTCTGCTCGACGGCGCAACCGGCACCGAGCTGGGCCGGCGAGGTGTGGACATCTCGCTGCCGCTGTGGTCTGCCCGGGCCCTGCTGGAGGCGCCGGATGTGCTCCACGCGATCCACCACGACTTCCTCGCCGCGGGTGCTGATGCCATCACCGCCAACACCTTCCGCACCCACCGAAGATCACTGGCCAAGGCCGGGATGGGCCACCGGGCTGCCGAGCTTACCCGGCTGGCGGTCGAGATCGCCAAAGCCGCGCGGGATGAGCAGAAGCCTGATGCGATCGTGTTGGGGTCGGTCGCCCCGTTGGAGGATTGTTACCAGCCGGCGCTGGCCCCGGACGAGCCGACCTGCCGGGCCGAGCACGCCGAGATGATCGGCAACCTCGTCGACGCCGGCGTTGACGTGATCCTGATTGAGACGATGAACAATCTGCCCGAAGCCCGCGCCGCGGCCCGCGAAGCGCAGCGGCTCGCCCCGAGCAAATGGATCATCAGCTTCTGCACAAAAAGCCTAGGACCGGCCGGGATTCTTCTCAGCGGAGAACCCATCGCGGATTTGCTTGGCGGTCTGCACGACGCCTACGCCGTCGGCGTGAACTGTGTCGCTGCCCCGTCGGTCGAAGCCCAGGTCCGGTTGCTTCGCGAGTCGATGCCGGACCACGTGCGGATCCTCGCCTATGCCAATATCGGTTACGCCGACGAGGCCGGCAACTGGATGGTCACCGACGCGGTGGACCCGGCTCAATATGCGAAGTACGCCCAACGCTGGATCGATGCCGGGGCCACGATCGTCGGTGGCTGTTGTGGCACCACGCCGGGTACGATTCAAGCCATTGCCGACCAATTGATTCGTGCGCGTTGAATCATTGCGGATCAGAGCGCCGCATAAAGATGTGGAGGGAACGCGCGGATATGCATCCGCGGCTATGAAGGATCAGGGCGGGCTTGCGTTCTTGAGTTCTGCGGGACTCCGAGGCTCCCAACTGACCGTAGCTGTGCGATTCTCTCGGCCATTTTCCGCGCTGCTTCACCGCGGTGGGAGCGTGCATTCTTTTGCTGGGGGGTGAGTTGGGCGCTGGTGCAGTCAACGTCGGGCAGGTACAGCAGCGGATCGTAGCCGAACCCGTTGCTTCCACGCGGGGCATCGGCAATCACACCGTCAAACTTGCCGCGGGTCTCCGCGATCACCGTGCCATTCTTGTCAGCCAGGCATAATGCACAGACGAAGCGGGCGGTGCGACGCTCAGTCGGCACTCCCCCGAGCTGCGCAAGCAACTTGGTGTTGTTGGCGGCATCGCGCTCGGCGCGGGTCCCGCTGGCGCCGGCATACCGTGCCGAGCGCACGCCCGGCTCGCCGCCCAGAGCATCAACCTCCAGGCCCGAATCGTCGGCGAGGCACAACCGCCCGGTGGCCTTGGCGTAGTGGACCGCCTTGATCCGCGCGTTGTCCTGGAATGTTCGGCCGTCCTCGACGGCTTCCGGCGGTTGGTCCCTTAGCGCATCCAGACCGATCACCTCGATGCCGTGCGGCCCCATGATCGCCCGCACCTCGTGGATTTTGTGCGGATTCGATGAGGCAAGGAGGAGCCGCATTTCTGACCGCTACTCCTCGTCTTGGGCCGCCTCGATTGGCGTTTCCTTCAGCTCGACTGTCCGGCGAATGGTACCGCCCTTTTGGCTGGCGTATTCGAGCTCGACGGAGCCGGCGCCTTCGATGATGAACCGGAAGAGGCGCCGGCCGCGGCTGGGGATGCCCCGGTCGTTCCAGATGCGGTGTGGGTCTCGCTCGGTCGCTGTCAGCTTTGTTGTCGGCAACAGGTTCCGTACGGTGCCGGACGCTGCGACATGCGCTTCCGGGCCCGCGATGCAGGCCAGGACGTCACGGGCCCCGATCTTCTTCTGCCGGGCCAGGGCGAGAATGCTCGGGATGATCTTCTCGTTCTTGACCTCGACCGTGAGTTCCCACAGGTGCTCGGCGGTTTGCTTGACTTGGACGATGCCCCATTGGACTTGGGGCATCTGGTCGGCGTGGAACATGGTGAACGCGAAGTTGCGGTGGCATCCTTCTTCGAGCATCCAAGGCGGGGTGACCCGGCTGGAGAATTTCTTCGTGCCGCCGATGAGAATCTTGCCGTAGGTGGGGTGGTCGAACTCGTGGTAGGGGACGTACACATCCTCGAATTGCAGCAGGTCGCGGAACTGTCGACGTTCCTCCTGTGAGGGCCCGTCGTCCTTGGCGTACATGCGCTTGTCGGTCCACAGCTCGTTGGTGAAGCCGATGATGCCCAGGCCTTCGTAGGCCCAGCCCTTTTCGCCGCCGTGGACGGTGTAGAGGTCCTTGTGAGTGACCATTGGCCGATAGAACGGCAGCATCTCGGCCCCGGTCTCCTGGAGCTGCTCGAACACACGAGCATCCTCGCGGGGGTAGGTGATGTAGGAGGCCGCCGGCCCACGCAGGATCATGCCCCCGGCGTTGTGATAACTTTGATACGCCGCGACGTTGGGATGCGCCAGCATGAACTGGCCGATCGCGCGGGTCTCCGGCAGGCTGAACGGATAATCACCGGCCCCGAACTGGATGTAGTTGGGTTGCCAGTCGCTGGGCCAGTTGCGGTTGGGATCGTATCCGCCGGGGCCGTCTTCATTGATCTGCCCGTCTCCGTCGTTGTCGATGCCTTCCCGGCCGATGGAGCTCCAGCCGCCGGGGGGATCGTCGGGCTTGACGCGAGTGAAGAACCGATCGTCGTCCGGATCGCGCTTCCATCGCCCGAGCGGGTCCTCCCTCCACATGCTGGTGATGTGACCGTCGCCATCGAGGTCATCCGGCGGATCTTCGTCGTACAGACCGTCGTAGTCGTTGTCGGTCGGTTTGACTCCGCCTCGGAGGTAGTGCGGCGTCGCGGGCTCGTGGAACCAGACTTCCCGCCCGTCGGGGTTCTCCATGGGCAGGAAATAGAACGCCCGCTCATCGACGAGCTTGGTCAGCTTCTCGATCTTGCCGTAGCTCTTGGTGAGATACCAGATCGAGTAGAGCACGGTCTCGGCGGCTTGAATCTCGTTGCCGTGGATGTTGCCGTCGATGAACATGGCCGGCTTGTCGGTGTCCGGGCCGGTGGCGGGGTTGTTCAGCGTCACCAACCACATGTCCCGCCCCGCGACACTCTTGCCGATGGACTCGATCGCCAGCAGCTCCGGATAGGCCGCGACGAGGTCGTGTAGGGCCTGGGTCATCTCCTGGTAGTCGTACCAGTGGTCGAAGCGCAGATCGACCTTGCTCGGATAGGGGAACTGGCCCTGGCAGGGCGCGGCAACGAACGCAGACAGCACCAGGAATCCGGCCGTCATCGCGATCATCGGGCGGTTCACGAGTCACCTCCGTTTTCGGCATGCGTCTGATTGTCCGTGAGGTTGATGACGGTATCGAACTGCCCGAACTTCTCGCTGTAGACGGTGATGGTCAGCGGAGAATCATCCGGAGCCTGGATGATCCAGCGGAAGGACTCCCGACCGCCGGAGCCGGGGATCGACCAGATCTTGTTGACGCGCCGCCCGGCGATGACTTGTTCGTTGGGCACGCTGAGACGGACGACGTACGGCCGGGCGCGGCGGTTGCGCACGGCCATCGCTGTACCCGTTGGCAAATAGCCGCCGTTGACCAGCGCGACCTTCACCTCGTAGAGCCCGGAGGCAAGACGGGTGATCTGAGCGTCGTCAAGTGAAACGGCAGGGAAACGTCCGGCCAGATCGAGAATGAACTCGACCTGTTTGTCAGCGATGATTGGAATCTCCTCACCGGGTGGGTTGGTCTTGAAGTAGGGGGCCCATCCGCCGATCTCGACCTCGCCGAGGTCGGGGTGCTCGAATTTCTGCCAGGGGATGAACCCTTCACCATTTCGCTGCTCATCGCTGTACTTGAGCCAGGCGGCTTCTTCTTTGTTC
>JADFIM010000095.1 GCA_022566725.1 Planctomycetota bacterium | reverse complement strand
CTTTGTTCTTCGCCTTGCCGCGGTCCGCCTTCTCGCCTTTGGCGCGGCGGACCTCGATACCCATCTGCTTGGCGAACTGCTCGACCTGAACAGGGCTGATCTGGGCTACCATCTCATCGGTGACCTCGAAGCCGCGGGCCTCGGCCGCCGACCGCAACTCATCGAGCGTTTCTTGGCTGATGTCGCCGACGTCGGAGGGGGTCCCACCGGCTTCGTCGTCTGGGTCATCGTTCCCGCCCTCCGGTGGGGCTTGGGCCTCAGCGCCATCCTGGGCAGCGCTGTCGGGCTGAGTTTCGGCGCCGCCCTCGGGCTTGGCCTGGTCTTTGTCCTCTTCTTTCTCTTCCTTCGGCGGTTCGGGCCGGGTCCACAGCGGCGTCGCAAACGACGGCACGCCGAACTGAGCATAGGCCCAGGCGAAAAAGGCGCCGTCATCGGGCGCAGTGGGGACCTTCTTCAGACCGGTGATCTCCTTGTAGCGCTCACCGATGTGCTTGTAGAGGCCGACGTCCTTGGGATCGAGGTTCTTTGGGGCCCCGGCCTTGTCGGTGCCTTTGCCATCCGGTGCCTTGGAGAGGTTGTCGTGGGTCCCGTAGGTGAGCACCACGGCGATATTCTGATGGGCCAGGACGTACTGCAGCAGTGCCAGCGACTCCGGCTCGGAGACCTGATGCGGCCCGGCCCCATCGGCATGTTCCCGGTAGCCGTGCATGAAGTTCATGTTTAGATCAACGCCGCCGAGCCCGTCCTCGTTGAGCTCGCCGTCGCCATCGTCGTCGATCCCCTCGACCTTGAGCGTGTAGGCGGCGCGTTGGCCCTCGTCACGGTCGGGCTTGATCTCGAGACGGGGTTCGTCGAGATCGGGCATCATGTCCGCCTCGTCCGGATCGTAGACGCGCATCATCGTGATGAGGCCGTCGCCGTTGAGATCGTTCGGCGGGTCTTCGTCGAGCTGCCCGTCGCGGTCGCGGTCGTCCGGGCGGAAGTTGCGCCGCCGGTCGGTCTTGACATCAGCGAAGAAGCGCTCAGCGGCGTCGGGATTGACGCGAGGGATGATGTAAAGTGTGTGGTCGGTCAGGAACCGAACAGCCAACTCATCACCCTCTGCCGCCTTGGCCAGTAGGCGCTCCGCAACACTGAGGGCGACCTCGCTGCCGATCAGATGATCGCCGTCGATGTTAGCCACAATGAGCATGGCTGATCGGCGCTGCGGCTCGACGGGATCCGACATGGCCAGTTCCATTGCCCATATGGCGCGACCCTCGCGGCTGGTGCCGATTGACTCGGCCGAGCAGGTCCGCGGGTGGTCGGCGGCCAAGCGGTTGATCCAGGCGGATAGGTCGGCATGTGTGTGGTACTTCACCTCGGCGGCGCGGGCGCCGCTGACGCCGGCCAGCAGAAGCGCCCAACAACTCAGGCCGATACTCAGCGATGTCACCGCGGCGAAGGATCGGTGCAGCACGATGCCTGTCCCCTCCTGAAAGTGGAACGCCATCTGCTCAGATAGTAGGCAGGCGGGGCGTTCGCGGCAGCGCCGTCCGTGGCTGGAGACGATCGCCGCAGGCTCTACCCGCTCGCCCATTGTGCCGGGACGTCGCCATGGTCGGCGATTACCCGGGAGTGGATGCCGCCGCGGCCGCGCCATTCCGTCACCACCTGCAGCCACTTTGGCGACAACAATGCGGTCAGATCGTCGCGGATCATGTTCGTCACCGCCTCGTAGAAGATGCCCTCGGAGCGGAAGGACTGGTAGTAGAGCTTGAGGCTCTTGAGCTCGACACACACCGCATTGGGACAATACCGCAGGATGATCCTCCCGAAGTCCGGCTGGCCGGTCTTGGGGCACAACGAGGTGAACTCCTCAGCCGTGTGCTCGATGACAAACGGCGTCCGCGTCGGTGTCGCAAAGGTTTCAAGCAACGATGCGTTGGGCATGTGGAGATGATAAACGCATCGAGGCATCGAGGCATCGACGCAAGAAGGCCATCGCCTCGCTCGCAACGGCGAGAGGCAGCGGCCAGATTGATCAGAATTGATACTGCGAGAGCAGCCGAACGATCTTTGGCTGATCGGCATTGGCCCGAAGCGACCGCTGAAGCGCCCGTTTGGCTTCGCGCGCCGCCCTCACGTCGCGCTTGTTGCTCAGCAGCCAGGCATTGAGCGCATTGACTCCGACGCCGTTCAGCGACGGCCAATGGTTGGGCTCAAGCTGGACCGCCATGCGGTACGCGTCGATCGACTTGTCGTACTCGCCGAGACGGAAGTTGCTCCAACCGAGTCGCTCAAGTGCATTGGCGGACGGTTGAAGCTTGACAAGAAACTCGGCCGTATTCTTCGCCTCGAGGTAGAGACTTTCCTTAGCCAGGACGTTGATGAGGTTCATCAGCAGCGGCGGGGTCGGCTCCATCAGCTCCACCGCGGATTCATATTGCATGACCGCGTCGCCATACCGTTCGATCTGCTCGTAGACGGCTCCGAGGTTGGCCCGGGCGGGTCCGTTGGCCGGGTCAAGTTCGACCACCTTCTCAGCGAAGATGAGGGCTGGGCGAGGATCGCCCATCTGCAAGTAGGTCGTGGCCAGATTCAAGTTTGCCCTGACGCTCTCGGGTCTGATAGTGAGCGCGCGGCGATAGGCCTTGACCGCTTCGACGAAGCGATTGAGCATCTGCAGGGCTAGTGCATGGCCGTATTGTGCATCGAAGTTGCGTGGTCCAAGCCGCGCCGCTCGGGCAAATGCCGGCTCAGCGCCGGCGTAGTTCTTCTGGAGCAAGTAGATATCGCCAATACCCAGGTAGGCGGTGGTCAGGGTCGGGTTGTCAGCCAGGATCTCAATGAACAGCGCCAGGGCTGCCTCGTACTCGCCCGCGTCCTTCGCAGCGTCCGCGTCAGCCAGAAGACGCTGCTGATACGACTCGGCCGGCTCGGCGGGATCTGGCGCCTCGATCTCGGTGAGCACAGCTTCATCTTGAGCATCCTCTTGGGGCGCGTCGCGGAAGAGTCCGCAACCGGTCAGGGGCCACGCTGCCCATACGCACGCTGCTATCGCGACCGAAGTGCGCTGCATACATCACCCCTTCGTGATCGCCTTGGATCACAAGCTCCGTGGTCCTACCGGGTCCTCGGATGGCGGCGCACCATTCGTTTCAGACGCCTGATGTTGACCACATCCCACGGTATCCCTTTATCGTCCTTGCCCTTGGGCGTCTCCAGGATCTTTGGTACGCGGTCAAAGGGGCTACGGTTGACGATCGCACGAAAGCAGCTCAGGCCGCATTGTCCTCGCCCGATGTGAGCGTGACGATCCTTGCGCGAGCCGACGGATCCCACGGAGTCATTCAGGTGGAGGACGCGAAGCTGCCTGTTGCCGCAGGTCTTGTCCCACAGTTGGAGGGTGGCCTTTGCCTTCTCGTCGGTGGTCATGTCGTAGCCGGCTGCGGTCACATGACAGGTGTCGAAGCAATAGCCGACGCGCTTCGGCTCATGCACGTGGGAGCGGATGTACGCCAGGTGCTGGAAGTCGTATCCAAGCGTCGTCCCGGCTCCAACCGTGGTCTCCAGACACGTGATCACCCGATAGCCCGGCAGCTCCTCGTGCAGTTGGTTGAGGGCATTGACCACGCGCCTGAGTCCGGCCAACTCGTCCTTGGTGGGATCTGCGCCGAGTTGATGCGGTTGGCCCGAAGGGCGGGCCGCGCCCAGATGCGCGCCGGGATGGATCACACATAACGGGATCGCCAACGCCTCGCACCGCTCAAGCTCCGCCCGCTGGTGCGCCGTCGATTTCTTCCAGAGCATCGGGTCAGGCGACGCGAGGTTGATCAGATAGCTGTTGTGGCTGACTGTGCGAGCCGAGGATCGTCGGCGGTGCCAGCCGAGCTCCTGGAGTTTCGTGGCCCAGACACTACGCTCATCATCGCCCAACGGCCGGGCGGACCACTGGCGCTGGTTTCTTGTGAACACCTGCACGCAGTCCATGTTGAGCCGTTCGGCCTCGATCAGGGCATTGACCAGGCCCCCCGCGACGGATAAGTGCGAACCAAACACCGGCCGATGGTACCCTGGCCCCCAACGGCGAAGGGATGAGGCTCGGGTGCTGGAGTACTTCCCGCCTGCGCGGCTGGGCAAGCCAGCCTATGAGGCAGTCGCATCGTGCACCACCCCTTTCCCAACTGGGCTGATTATGGCACATTGATCGCATGACATCGCCGACGCCTGACGCCACGACTGAATCCGCCCAACCCGTCATCGGGCTGATCTTGCTCGGTGGGCCTCTGTCCGGAGCCCTGATCCGAGATGTACGCCTGGCGAATGAGCTGGCCGGCCGCGGCTACAGCGTTCACGCCTGGTGGGCGATGGATCGACAGAGGTCCTCGCCGCTGGACCCGAAGATCCACGAGCACTGGTTGTTCCACGGCCTGCGGTACGTTGGGCGACGGCGCAGCGATCTCGCGGACGCAATGGGGCGGCTGCTGACGAGAGCCGTCCATGACAAGAACCGGCTGCGCGGCCTGCAAAAGCGGCCGAAGATCCTTCGGCGCGTGATGGACGGGCTCATCCACCGCGTATGCGACGGTGTTGAAGGCGATCGGCGATTGCTGCGGCGATTCGGGCGGGAGCTGTCGGCGGCAGGCGTAACTCACCTGTTGCCGATGCTCGCCGTGCTCTGCCCCTGGGCCGCTGCGGCACTCCCGTTCACTGACCGCCCATTTCGTTACCTGGTCACGTTCCAGGGTTACGAGCTGTACGGCAACTACGCCCGCGCCACCGGCTGCGAGGGCCAGCTTTATGCTCGCTTTCGGGAGGTCGTGCGGCAGTCGGATTGGCCGGCGATCGCAGTCAGCGAGGATTATGCGAGGCGCGTCGCGGAGGATATCGGTATTCCAGAGGAACAGTTGCGGGCGATTCCGCCGGGCGTGCCCACGCAAATCCCATTTGATCGAACCGCCGCCACCGAGCTTGTTGCGAAGAAGTTCCCGCAGTTTCGCAGCAATGTGCCGTTGGTGACCTACCTCGGCCGGCGCGATACGGAGAAGGGGATCGATCTGCTGCTGTATGCAGCCAGCATCCTGCGGCGTCGCGGCCTGGATTTCCAGGTCGCGGTGTGCGGACCGACGCTCTTTGGCAGTCATTACGCCGGCGTCTGTGTGCAGCTCGCCGAAGACCTTCGTTGCCCGGTCCTGTGGAGCAACCAGGTCTCCGATGAGCTGCGCTCGGCACTGTTCTTTGCCAGCCGGTGTGTGGTCTACCCGTCGATCCATCGGGAACCATTCGGCATGGTGGCCGTGGAAGCCATGGCCCACGGAACGCCGGCGATCGTTGCGGACTATGGGGGCATTGCGGGAGCCATCCAGGCCGGTGGGGAGATCGGCGGGCTTCACTTCCGGGCGTGGGATTCAGCGCACCTGGCCGAGCAGATCGCCAGGCTGCTGCAAGATGATGATCTTCACCGTCACCTTCGCGAAGCGGGCCCGCGCATTGCCGCCTACTACTCCGTGCAGAAGCTCGCCGATCGCGTCCTCACGCACATCGGCCTGCCAATGATGCCCAGCGCGACCGATAATGGTGCCCGCGGCTGATGCAGGGCGCGTGGCGCTATTGACTTGTAATCCAGAAGTGGTTATAAGGGTAACTACATCCCCACGCAACTGCGAACGAGACTCCGCGACCACGCAGGACATCGCAGCAGACGTTTGGTTCGGATGACTACGCCAAGGAGGAAGTGGGATGGGATCATTTCTTCGCATCGCAAGTGGGGCGGTTTTCTGCGCGCTTTCGATCTCGCCGATCGCAGCCGCACACGAGACTGATCAATTCACCGTTCCGGTGGGCAAGGAGTTCGCGGATCTTGGCGACTATTTCACAGCGATGGCCTACAACACGATCGAATCGGCTGTGAACAAGACCAACGCCAACATTCGGCGAGCGATCGAGACCGACCGGCCCGCTGCCCGAATCGCACAACAGCAATCTCCCGATGTGCTCACCAAGGCTGTCTTCCGCGCATTCACGTCGGCGTTCTTCCTCATTGAAGATCTCGAGACGATGGTGCACTCCAAACGCACCAGGACCAAGTACCCCGGTCGCGTCGTCGGATACCGGGAGACGATCAGGAACATCTACCAGCACGTTCACTTTCCTTTGGACCCTCGGCAGATTTTCCGATTGTGGCACGCGTCGACCATGAAGGTCCACGGGACGTACTGTGGTCCGGACAAGATCGGCCATTTCACCGACATGGGCTATCATTACTACAAGGCCTACCGAGGGGCGCGCAACAAGGGCCTCAGCGAAGAGGAGGCTATCAAGCGGGCGGTCAGGGTCGGGACGAATGGCCCGCTCTTTGCCGAGAATGGGATGGTCGGGTATCTCTCCGCCGGCGCCTATTCGAACGCTGATCTTGCCTCGAACTACGCCGGGTTCAAGTTCTACATCAACGTCACGCAAGAAGCGCGCATACGAGGCCGGATGCATCCGCCGATGGTCCGGCGCGATGGCGATTACTGGCGAATCAGCCGGCATGTGCGAAGGGATTCAGGCTTCTTCGCCGAGTTCATCACTGATCACTTCAACGAAGCCCTCAACCCAAGTCTATTCGAACCGCTCATGAGAAAACCCGTTCGCAAAGCGGTTGAGAAAAGAACGGCGAACCTCCTTCGGTGGTATGCCGACGACAACGGCAACCGAAGGCCCAAAACGTACTTCGATGCCCTCACTGAGGAGCTCAAGACCTACTACGGCGAAGATTACGGCCACAAGGGGACGCATGACCAGCTGATCACGATCGGCAATACCTGCTTCGCCGAGCCGCCGGCCGGCGATCAGGAGAGCGGCCGAAGCGCAAATGGATACACCGCAATTCACCGGGCCGCATTGAGCGGTGACCTGGCGAAAGTGAAACAGCTTATTGACGCCGGGGCAGACGTCGATCTACGGGTCCGCTCTCTGGAGAACTACTCCGCCGAATGGAGCAATACGCCGCTGCACATTGCAGCGGTGTCCGGCCGGGCTGAGATGGTTGGATTACTCCTGAGCCACGGCGCGGACGTCAATGCGCGTAACGAACACGGCGCGACACCGCTGCACCGAGCAATCGCCCACCCCGAGGTTGTCGAGATGCTCATCGCCGACGGCGCCGAGATCAATGCCAAGGACGAACGAGGCCGAACCTCGCTGCATTGGTCCGCTCGGTATCCGGTTCCGGCGACCGTGGCCGCTCTGCTTGCCAACGGCGCAGATGTCGATGCACAAGACCATTGCGCTGAAACATCGTTGCATAGAGCATCGCTGTGGGGCCACACCGACATGATGGCGATGCTTCTTTCAGCCGGGGCTCAGGTGAACGCAACGGCAGATTTCGATATGACGCCGTTGCATTTCGCAGCGCGCCGGGCGGACGCGGAAGCGATCAAATTGCTCCTCCGTAGCGGTGCGGACATTCATGCCAGGGACGAATTTGGATGGACCAACTTGCACGACCTCGCGATGATCGGCCGAACTGGGCTCGCCCGCGTACTGCTTGCGGCTGGAGCCGATGCTGACGCGGTCGATCATTATGGCTCGACGCCGCTTCATGAGGCAGCTCGTTACGGCCACGATGAGGTCGCAGCACTCCTGCTCGAATCCGGTTCCAATGTCAATGCGCGAAACAACTCCGGGGCAACCCCGCTGCACGACGCCGGGTTTGCGGGTCACACATTACTCGTGAATCTTCTGCTCGAACATGGGGCGGATGTCTATGCAAAGAATCTCAACGGTCAATCGCCGGTGGATCTCGCCTCGTCCAACGGCAATCGACTCACCGCGCGGCTCATCCTAAGCTCATCGCACTCCGATTCTGAAGTAACCCGCGATCAACCGATCGACATGCGATAAAGGCCTCACGCAGGCATGACAATCGTTAGAGCACTCTATGCATTGACGTTGATCCTGCTGGCGGGCGGATGCGCCTCGAAGGACCCCATCGGGGCGTGGCAGACGTCACTCGTGCACTACATCGTCAAAGAAGGCAACGGTGATCTCAACGCCCTACGCAACGTTCGCGAAGCGCCTTCTCGCAAAGAATTCGGTGTCATCGGCGCTTCCAAGCACGGCTTTCCATTCATCGCCCCTCGCCGGACCGATGTCACCGGCGTTCTGTTGGGACACCGCAAGATCAACACTCGGCATTGGTACATCTTCCTGGTGGGCGCCGTGGAATATCGTGGCGCGTTCGTGGATTTCCCGCTCGATGACCCCCAAGTGAAGGACCTCCGCGTGGCTGCGATCTCAGGTGAGGGTGGTGAGTTCAGCTGGCTTCTGGGCGAAGGCCACGCCGAGGCGACGCATCAATATTGCCAACGACAACTGGAAGCCTGGCGTCGGAGCCATCCGAGCCGCGCTGAGGCGACTGAAGCGCCAACATCCTTCCCCACTCCCAAAGATATCTTCCGGCTTGCGGTCGCGCCCGACGCCATCACCGTAACTGATGAGCATTCGTTGGCCCGCTGGACGCTTCTTCTCCTGTCCCCCTGCGAGCAATAATGCGGACTTTCTTTGAGAATCGTGCGGTCACTGGATAGGCACCGAGGCACGAATTCCCGTCGTAATTCGCTTCGGATGTGGCGAAAACCGGCGCAGCCGTGGTACAGGAGGCGCTTGCTCAGCTTTGGTGTTTCGGCCGCCGTCGCGCCGGCCTCACGCCGCGACAACACCAAGCATCCCTGCGGCCTTGCGGGCAATGTTGGTGTGGTGCAGTCCGCAGAGCTTGAGGATGTCTTCCTCATTGCGGGCGGACTTTGGGATCTTGCGAACGAACATCTGCTCGATAGTAAATGCGTCCCCGGAGTCGGTAACAGCATCCGCGACGGCGGAGCCGATGCCGCCGCCGTAATTGTCCTCCACGGTCAGGATGTTGCCGCCGTTCTCGTTCGCCAGATCCAATAGCCTTTCGGCGTCGAAGGGAAGGCAGTACAAGTCAACGAGCGTGGCATCGATACCCGCCTTGTCGAGCGTGTCGAGCACCTTGTTGCACTCATGCACCATGTAGCCCGCGGTGACGATGAGCAGGTCGCGCCCCTCGGTAAGCACCTCTAACCCGCCAAGGTTGAAGACCGATGCCTCGTTGTAGATAAACTCAACGTCCGGCCGGACCGTCCGCATGTAGCAGACGCCGAGGTGTTCGGCCATTCGCATGGTGAGGGCATAGGCGGCATAGGCGTCAGCGGGTTGAAGAACATAGCAGGCCGGGTTTCCCCGGTGATCGCGGACGGTCGTCCAGCTTCGAAACCACGCTACATCGGGCAGGCTCATCTGGCTGGGTCCGTCAGCAGCAAGCGATATGCCACTGTGGCTGCCCACGATCTTGATATTGGCGCCGGAGTTGATCGCCATCTCGATCTGGTCACACCCGCGTATCACGAACTTACCGAAGGTAGAGCAGAACGGGATCTTGCCTGCTGCGGACAGCCCCGAGGCGACGGAGAACATGTTCTGCTCCGCGATCTTGCACTCCAGAAACCGGTCGGCGAGATCCTCGTCGGCGGCGAACCACTCCGAGAACGTTGAGTTCTTGACATCTCCGTCCAGGGCGTACACGTCGCTGTTGACGTGGCCCAGTACGCGAAGCGCCAGACCATACGCCTTACGGGTGGCGAACTTCCCACTCTTGAGCGCCTGCTCCATATCATACTGCTTCATCGCCTCGGGAAAGCCCATTGGCTCCGTGGTGGAAACGTCGGCT
>JADFIM010000094.1 GCA_022566725.1 Planctomycetota bacterium | reverse complement strand
AGGTCACTAAAGAGGCCGCCGACATTGCCGTGGTCGAGGCACCCATCGTGGAGGCCGCGACAACTGCCCCCGACGCCGAGATGAAAGCCCCCAGCGAACCGGTTGGGGTCGCGCCGCAGCCGATCGAACAGCCCGCGCCGGCCGCGGTTGGGCGAACGCCGCCGCCCCCCTCGCCGCCGGCAGCCCCAGACACCGCGTTGGCCGCCCCTGCCTCGCTTGCCAAGGCCGAGGTCGCGGCGCCGCCGACAAACGTGCCCGACCGCCCGCAAGTGGTCAAGCCCGCCGGCCCGATGCTCGAGCAGCCGACTCGGGCGATCCTTACCGGTCCCAAGATCATCCGTGTGGAAAGTCCTGATGTTGTCCCAATGCCGGGGCCGATCGGCCGGCGTACGGATTCGTCGATCCGTCGCAGCGGGCCGCGAGCGGGTCGTGGCGCAGGCGTTACCCAGCCGGAGCTTCCTGAGGCTCCGACGACGGAGCCGGCCCGCGCCGGGCGAACCTCGCGCCGCAACAAACGCCGCACGGCCTCGGCTGGCGAAGATACCGGCCGCGTCGGTCGCACCCTGACCCCCGTCGATCGGCCGTTCAATTGGCGAACGCAGGACCTGCGCGAACGCGAAGCGCGGCTGAACCGCTCCGGCGGGTTCTTCAAGGCTCATCGCCGTGACAACCTGAAGCGCTCGGCCGGCGCCGGCCATCGCGCGGTGACCGCCGCCGAGGCCGGCGGGTCGGTCGAGGTCATCGCACCACTCACCATCAAGACCCTCTCCGCCGCCACCGGCGTCAAGGCCTCGGACATCGTCAAACAGCTTGTCCTGGCGGGCCAACAGGTCGGCCTGGGATCCACCATTGATGCCGAGAGCGCTGTCGAGGTCATGCTCGAATTCAGTATTGAGCTTGAGGTCGTCGAACAGAAATCGACCGAGCAACAGATCATCGAGCAGTTCGAGAAGCGTGAGGTTGTGGACCAACGGCCTCGTAATCCCGTCGTGACCATTCTGGGACACGTCGATCACGGGAAGACCTCGCTGTTGGACCGCATCCGCAAGACGAACGTCGCCGCCGGTGAAGCAGGTGGGATCACTCAGGCCACCAGCGCTTTTCAGGTGCCGGTGCACACCGGTGACAAGCACCGCTCGATTACCTTCATTGACACGCCCGGTCATGAGGCATTCACTGAGATGCGGGCTCGCGGGGCGAACGTCACCGACGTTGTTGTTCTTGTCGTCGCCGCTGACGACGGGGTCATGCCGCAGACGATCGAGTCGATTAACCATGCCAAGGCCGCCGGTGTGCCGATCGTTGTCGCCCTGAACAAGATCGATAAGCCCGAAGCCACTGACGGCAATATTCAGCGGATCCTCGGCGAGCTGGCGGAGCATGATCTCAATCCGGCTGAATGGGGCGGTTCGACGGAGGTATTGCGCACCAGCGCGCTGAAGGACCAAGGCATCCAGGATTTGCTGGAGGTCCTGGACTATCAAGCTGAGCTGCTGGAGCTGAAGGCGGACTTCGGGGGCGATGCTCAGGGCACCGTCCTAGAGGCCACGCTTGAAGAGGGCCGCGGGCCCGTGGCCAATGTGCTCGTTGAGCAGGGGCGCCTGCAAAGAGGCAACTTCGTCGTGGCCGGCAAAGCCTTCGGCCGAGTTCGCGATATCGTCGACGACCGTGGCGGGCGCATCGACGAGGCCTGCCCGTCAACACCGATTTCCCTTTCGGGCCTCAGCGAGGTGCCTGACGCCGGCGACTTGATCTACGTCGTCAGAACCCTCAAGGAGGCCGAAGCCTCCGCCCAGGAGCGCAGGCAGCAGCAGCGCGAGCGCGACCTGGTCCGGACCAAGATCTCACTCGACAACATCTTCGAGCGCATGGCACTAGCTGCCAAGAAAGAGTTGCCGCTCGTGGTCAAGGCCGATGTGCAAGGTTCGATCGACGCGCTCATTGGGGTGCTGGAGAAGATCCCCACCGAGGAGGTGACCGTCACGATCAAACACGCGGCTGTCGGCGGGGTGAACGAATCCGATGTTGTCCTGGCCGCCGCCGCCGGAGCCATCGTGATCGGCTTCAATGTCACCGCGGCCGCCCCAGCTCGCCGAGAAGCCGACTCGCGGGGCGTCGATATTCGCTTCTACGATGTGATCTATGACGTCACCGACGATATCACCAAGGCGGTCGAGGGTCTTCTCGAACCCGAGCACAGGCTGGAAGTGCTCGGCCATGCCGAGGTCAGGGAGGTCTTCAAGATCTCCAAGATCGGGATGGTCGCCGGCTGCTATGTCACCGATGGCCAGATCGAGCGCAACGCGCAGATTCGCGTCACCCGCGACGACATCGTGGTCGAAAAGGATCGTCGGCTCGAGCAGCTCAAGCGCTTCAAGGAGGACGTCAAGGAGGCGCGAGCCGGCCAGGAATGCGGCATGAAGATCGACGGCTATGACGACATCAAGGTGGGCGACGTGTTGGAATGTTATAGAACAATCGAGGTCCGACGCACCCTGTAGGATAAGGCATCGAGGCATCGATCCCTTGATCCCTTGATCCCCCTATGACCAAACGCACGGACCAGGTCGCTTCGCTGATCCGCAGAGCCGTGCAGACGGCGCTGAGCCGCGGTCTGCATGATCCGCGGATCCGTGGCCTGATTTCGGTGACGAAGGTGCTTGTCGGTGAAGACCTTTCACAGGCCAGCGTCTATGTTTCGGTGCTGCCGGCTGAGCATGCTGAGCTGACGTTACACGGCCTGCGACACGCCACCTCGCGCATCCGTGCTCAGCTCGGCCGGGCCGTTCGCCTGCGCCACATTCCCCGCCTTTCGTTTCACCTTGATGATTCAATTAAGATGCAAGCCCGGTTGGATGCTGCGCTGGCGGAGGCTCGCGGCGATGGGCCCCCGAATGATGCCGACGCGCGGCCGACGGAGGGTTCCGACCCGTGAAGCACGCCCGCCTGCGCGCCAGGAACTTTGCCAGCGTGCTGAAGAGGCGCCGCAACGCGCCACTTCCCACCCCGCCCGAGCTGGATGACCCCATCGCCGTGCTCGTGATGTCACTACTGATGTGGGAGACGACGACCGCCAAGGCCGCCGCGGCATACAAGCGCATTATGGACCGCATTGTGGATTTCAATGACCTTCGCGTGTCGATGCCGCACGAGGTCGTTGGGTGGGTCGGCTCGCGGTACCCGTTGGCGCTACAGCGATGCGAGCGCCTGCGGGCTGTGCTGCGCGATACGTACAATCGCGAGCACGCGATGAGCCTCCAGCGACTGCATACCGTGGGCAAACGAGAGATCAAGGCATACGTCAGATCTCTGGACGGCATCGTCCCCTACGCTGCGGATCGGGTCATGTTGTTGTGCTTCGACACGCACTGCATCCCTGTTGATGACCGGCTTCGCCGCGCGCTGGTGAAGGCGCAAGCGTGTGACGACGCGGTGCAGATCAGCGAGCTTGCATCGTGGCTGGCTCGACAGGTCAAGGCTGCCGATGCGGTGGCGACCCACTCGACGCTCCAGGCGTTGGCCGACCGCCTCCCAACTGCCGCAGCCGCCCCCGCACCTGCGAGGTCATCGGCAAGAGGATCTACCGCCAAGGACGCCAAAGCCATCGCCCCGTCGAGGAAGACGTCAGCCAAGTCACGAACCGGATGAACGCCGGGAGATCGCAGCCATGGCCGGCCATAGCAAATGGGCCAACATCAAGCATCGCAAGGCGCGCCAGGACGCCGCCAAGGGAAAGACGTGGTCCAAGTGCAGCCGGGCCATTATTGTCGCGGCGCGCCAGGGCGGCGATCCCGATTTCAACCTCGCTCTGCGCTACGCCATCGACGAGGCCAAAGCCGCCAACATGCCCAAAGACACCATCGCCAAGGCGATCAAGCGCGGCACCGGCGTGTCAGGGGGCGCTGCGTTCGAGGAAGTGCGCTATGAAGGCTATGGACCGGCCGGCGTCGCCATCATCGTCGATTGCCTCACCGACAACGTCAATCGCACCGCCCCGGAGATGCGCAGGCTGTTCGAGAAGCACGCCGGCAACCTCGCCAAGCCCGGCGCCGTCGCCTTCGGCTTCGAGCAAAAAGGGCTGCTGTTGATCGAGGCGGCCAAGGCGACCGAAGATCAACTCATGGAAGCTGTGCTTGAGGCCGGAGCCGATGATGTGGCCGAGTCCGACGGGGCGTGGGAGGTGACCTGTCCGCCAGGGGACCTCCACGCCGTCAAGGAGGCGCTAGGCGCTGCCGAGATTGAGCCGGATTCAGCCGAGATCACCATGCTGCCGGCGACGACCATCGCCTGCGATCCCGCCATCGCCGCCAAAGTGCTCCGTCTCATCGACGCTCTGGAAGACCACGACGACGTGCAGAAGGTCTTCCACAACGCCGACATCCCCGACGAGGTGATGCAAAGGCTTGAGGCTTGAAGCGCGATCATGGGCGCCTTGATGCCTCGATGCCTCGATGCCTTCCTCGATGCCTTCCCTCCGCTACGACATCCAATTCACCGGCCGGGTGCAGGGCGTGAACTTCCGCTGGACGGCCTGCCGCATCGCCCAGCGTTGCAGTGTCGCCGGCTGGGTGCGCAACGAACCGGACGGCTCGGTGCGCTGCGTGGCCGAAGGTGAGCCGCAGGAACTCGACGCGTTCGTGAAAGCCGTCGAGGATGCGATGGCCGGCTACATTGACCAGACGAAGATCACCACCACCGCCGCTGCGTGCGATCTACACGGCTTCACCGTGCGCTATTGAACCACGTGTTGCTGCGCTTACGTCACACGATTCGCCGGCGGGCTTTTCCCGCCTTCGCCGCCGGGTTTCGGTGTCTCGCAGTGTAAAGCCGGCGATGGCATCGCCGGCTTTTCACAGACCGTTGCACAGCTTTCAGAGCCGCGGCGTGTCGCCGCGGACCGCCCCAGCACGGGGCGGCTCTGTTGTGAGGAATCGTTCGATTCTTCCCTTGCAGTCCGCCCGCACGGCGCGGTATGCTGGCCGGCAAGGATTAGACGTGGTCGCAGAGGGACTCTGCCGGGGCCACGGATTCGGCCAACAAGCTGGGCATCACCGCCGTGCGGCCTCAACCCATAGGAGGGTAATAAGGATGCGTTCCAACTCGATCTGGCTGAAACTGCTCATCGTTGTTCTTGCCCCTGCTTTGCTCCTGGCCGTGGCCCGGCCCGCCAACGCCGACACGGACCTCTACGTCAACGGCGACTGCGGCATGGACACCTGGACCGGGATGAATGCCAGATGCGTCGGACCCGACGGGCCCAAGGCCACCATTCAGGCCGCCATCGTCGCGGCCATCGGCTACGCGAGAAGAGAGAACCCCCAAACTGGAACTCTGCTGACGCGGACACGTTCAGCGTGCATTGTTACTTGAACCATCCGCAACCCCGAGAGGAAAGGACCACTCATGTTCCGCACCAACGTTCTCATCTTAACCGCCATGGTCTCAGTTCTTGTCGCGCCGCCCTCCTTGCAGGCGCCTGTCGTTGTACCCAAGGACCTCCTGCCGGGGGATCCCTATCATTTGGTTTTCCGGTCGGACGGTAGCCGCGACGCCCTGAGTTCCGACATCGCCGATTACAATGATTTCGTCAACGACGAGGCTGCAATGAATCCTATCCTCACCGGCACCGATGAGGGCGTCGAGTGGTTCGCCATCGGGTCGACCGCGACGACAAACGCCCGGGATAACACGGGGGTCGGAGCTTGCGCGCCGGTGTATTTGTTGAATGGGACCACGAGGGTCGTGGATGGGTTCGGCGATCTCTGGGATGGGTCGCTTATTGCACCAATTAATCTCAACCAGTTTCTGGCCGGTGTAGGCGGGAGTGTCTGGACAGGATCGACGAACTCGGGCGGGTCGCAACCTACGTGGTTCCTCGGTGCGAATTTGGCCATTCTTGGGGCAGCCAGTGCGAATTCTTCCGCATGGATCAACAACATCCTCCTCAGCAGCGCTGGTTTGCGCCCGCTCTACGCCCTCAGTCAACTGCTCGTAGTTCCTGACCCTGACCCCTGCCCCTGGGACCTCGATGGCGATGGCGGTGTCGGCATCCTCGACTTGCTGGCGCTCCTCTCTAAGTGGGGTCCGTGCCCCGGCGGGCCGCCGGACTTCGACGGCGACGGAACCGTCGGCATCCTCGACTTGCTGACACTGCTGGCCAACTGGGGCCCGTGCGCGTAGACGTTGAGCCCCGTCGGCCACGGCGGGGTGATCGTCAACCGACGCTCGCCGCCGCGGCCTCGCGCACAGGTATCTTCAAGACACGATCACCTACAAGCCGCCAATCTCGACGAGGAATCGGCCTCATCTATCCACTCCAAGCGCGAAAGAACGTGGAATTTGGGCTTGAATATGGTGGAGGGGGGTTACACTGGTATGCGAGTAGCTGGGCGATCGACCCCTGACGAAGCCATATGGGCAATGTCGGTTCAAGCCCAGGAGACGAACATGCGACATCTCATGCCACTTCTTGCCGCGGCAGCATCAGTCCTGAGCACCGCCCCGGCCTACGCCGACCTCGGCGATCAACTTGCCAAGCTCCTGGCCGACGACGGCACGGAGGAAGACTTCTTCGGCTTCTCCGTTGCGACTAGCGGCGCCACCGCCATCGTTGGGGCCTTCCACGACGATGATAACGGCGCCAACTCCGGCTCCGCCTACCTCTTCGACACCACCACGGGCCGGCAGATCGCCAAGCTCCTGGCCGACGACGGCGCGGCGGAGGACTGGTTCGGTGAGTCCGTCGCGATCAGCGGGGAAACCGCCATCGTCGGGGCCTATTTCGACGACGACAACGGCACCGACTCCGGCTCCGCCTACCTCTTCGACACCACCACGGGCCGGCAGATCGCCAAGCTCATGGCCAATGACGGCACGGCGGGCGACTGGTTCGGCCGCTCCGTCGCGATCAGCGGCACCACCGCAGTCGTTGGGGCACGGCGCGACGACGACAACGGCACCGACTCCGGCTCCGCCTACCTCTTCGACACCACCACGGGCCAGCAGATCGCCAAGCTCCTCCCCGACGACGGCGCGGCGTACGACCGTTTCGGCATCTCCGTCGCGATCAGCGGCGCCACCGCCATCGTCGGGGCCAACCAGGACGACGACAACGGCGACTTCTCCGGGTCCGCCTACCTCTTCGACACCGCCAGCGGCCGGCAGATCGCCAAGCTCCTGCCCGACGACGGCGCGGCGGGCGACCGGTTCGGCGCCTCCGTAGCGATCAGCGGCGCCACCTGCATCGTCGGGGCACGGAACCACGACGACAACGGCGCCAACTCCGGCGCCGCCTACCTCTTCGACACCGCCACGGGCCGGCAGATTTTCAAGCTCCTGCCCAACGACGGCGCGGCGTTCGACTGGTTCGGCCAATCCGTCGCGGTCAGCGGCGCCACCGCCATCGTCGGAGCACTCTTTGACGGCGACAATGGCACCGAGTCCGGCTCCGCCTACCTCTTCGATGCCACCACGGGCGCCCAGATCGCCAAGCTCCTGGCCGACGACGGCGCAGGGGGCGACCAGTTCGGATGGTCCGTCGCAATCAGCGGCGCCACCGCCATCGGCGGGGCCTGGACGGATGACGACAACGGCATCGCCTCCGGCTCGGCATACCTCTTCGATGCTGCCACCCCCGGAAAGTGCCCGTGGGACCTCGACGCGAGCGGCAGTGTCGGCATCCTCGATCTGCTGGCGCTGTTGGCGGCATGGGGATCCAACCCCGGCCATCCCGCCGACTTCAACAACGACGGCACCGTCGGCATCCTGGACCTGCTGACGCTGCTGGCCAACTGGGGTCCGTGTCCGTAAGCGAGGCGGTTAAGGCGGTCTGAGCACCTGCAAGCGCCCCAGTTATGTGTCTAGTATCGGGTCTGGCAGCAATTGATGACCGGCAAGCAGCCCTGCCGACTCCTTGGGTTGACCTGCTCCATTTCGACGGCAACGGCAGTGTCGGCATCCTCGACCTGTTGGCGCTGCTTGCCAACTGGGGGCCGTGTCCCTGAAGAAAGAATCGAGGCATCAGCAGCGAGCTACAAGCGCAGCCAAGTCAAGAGCAAAAGAAAGGCTCCTCCGAACGGAGGAGCCTTATCATTGGCTCGCCCGACTCCCGAGACCTTGCTAGCTGGGAATCATTCTGATTCTTGGCCAGCGACCATCGGAGGCCGCGAGTTTCTCCGCCATTGTCGGGCAACATGTGCACCGTTACCGCCGCACTCAATAAGGTCTCGGGACGGCGATGGAAAGGCAGCGGCGCTTACGGAAAAAAGGAGCATTCGGCTCCTCCTTTCTGGCCGGTATTTTCACCCGGCCACAGAGGTACTTGGAATTCTAGCCCACCGATTTCGTCGGCGGCGCAGGTCTCCCGAGAACCGGCTTTCACTCGACCAGCTCATCCAGGCCCGCCCACGCCCGCCGGCGGAGAGGTGCATCAACGCCAGCAAGGCCGACCGCTCGCCGCTCATTCTAACCGATCACCGCGCGCCTTCCGGCCCCGACGTCGTGTTGGTAGATCGGTGACGGAGGGCTAGCCAGTGGCCTCTATCTAAACCCAATCCCATTCCGTAGAATCTCCGCAATCTAGCCACCTATTGCATTGACGCCGTCCTGCTCCGCATATCCACCCCCGGCTTCTTCGCGAGCATGAGCAAAGCAGACCCCGAGAAAGTAGCCTGCACTCTGACACCAGTCAGTGCTGAACATTTCAACCGAGCGGCCGATATCCCCTGCGGTCTAGCCATCGAGCACATCCACGTTGCAATGAACAAGTACCTTGACTTCCTGGGATTCGTCAATGCCCAACTTCATACGAAGCAGATGCCGCGACTCGAATCCTTCCTGATGCCAGCTAACTTCAGTAGCATGGTTGGAGAGTTCATGACGGCGACGATTCCCAACCACTGCAAGACCATCGCCAAGAACCGATACCACAACGGCCACCCTGACTTGCTGCCCAAAGGCAGATTCCCAGGCGATTCCATACATCACGGAACCGAAGGCATCGAGGTGAAGGCCTCCCGCCATCAGAGTGGCTGGCAGGGACACAACCCAGAGGATGTGTGGCTCATGGTGTTCGTATTCGACGCCAATAGCTCGCGTGACGCAGCAGAGGGCGTTAGCCCCAAACCCTTCAGATTTGTGAAGGTCGTGGGTGCTCAGCTCGCCAAGGCCGACTGGAATTTCTCGGGCCGGTCGAAAACAAGTCGCCGCACAATCACAGCGAGCGTGACACGAACAGGTTTCGCAAAGATGGAAGCCAACTGGATATATCGAGCACCCGCCTAGAAAACGCACTAGCCCACGGCAATGAGTTTTGCTTGGAAAGGTTCAATGCCGACCAGCTCATCGCCATTTGGTAGACGCAAGGCTTTGAGCCTGGGAATCGCTTCAAGAGCCATCTCGAAGTATTCGGCATGTCTCTCCACGCCGAAGCCAACGACCCCCACCGCCTCCGCGGCTGCCACTGTCGAACCGGACCCCATAAACGGGTCAACCACGAAGCCATTTCCCAGCGGCAACGCCACATAGACCAACCGTCGGAGAAACGACTGCGGTTTCAAACTCGGATGATTCACGATATCACGTTCTCGCCGGGAAGTACGTTCGCTCGCTATCACATCTCCGAAGGGCTTGTCCGTCGCATATCTACGAAGACCGCCCGTCTCGAATTCTCGCAGACAGTCGCTCACCTTCATGTTTGGAAGAAGAGGCTTTCGGAAAATACCCCATGGCTCGTAGCAACCACGAGCCATGGATGAAACACCCGGGTATTCCGCCTCCGCGTTCTTCGGCCGGGCTCCCCCTCGCAGCGTCCGAACCAGGCGAATCACCTGACCGCGGAATTCTAGTCCACCATCCA
>JADFIM010000093.1 GCA_022566725.1 Planctomycetota bacterium | reverse complement strand
CGGGACGACGGCGCCCCTGTCCCAAACGGAGTAACCGCCGTCATCCCGCACAACGAAGACGCTCAAGATGGCCGGGCCGGAACCCTGATCTTCGCGCGTGAAGATCAAGTGGCCGGAGCGCTTGCTGGCCGGTACACCGCAGTATCCGCCGCCGAAGAACTCCCAGCCTCTTTCGTTGAGGCGGTCGGTGAGCGGGACGGCGCTGACGGTCGCTCCGAGCCAACTGCTCAATTCAGCTGCTGCAAGGTGCGGGTCGCGGAAGGTGGCCTTGTTCGCTCGGGCATCGCCGTTGTCGGCACAGCGGCCGTGCTCAGTCGCCACGAACGGCACCGCATCGGCCACGAGGTCCACCAGCTGGGGGCGACGCCAGGCGTCGATCGGCCGGCCGAAGATGCCGAACAAGACCGCCCCGGCCACAAGGGCCAATGAGGCGGCGACCGCATAGATGTTGGCTCGGCGGGGTGCGTGAAACCACGAGACGAGCGACCACGTGCTCGCGGCCGGGGGCGGTCTGCTCTGGCGGTCGGCGACCTGCACAGCGCTGGTCTGGGGCTCGTCCGCCGCTGCCTCGGTAAGCCTCCGATGGATGCCACTGGCCAGCTCCGGCGGGGCGCAGCGGCATTGGACCTGCATGACTGCGTGCACGTGCTGCCGCAGCTTGCGTTCAAACTCGACACGGGCGCGATCCTCAGGATGCTGGTGCAGGTGCTCCTGGAGCTGATCGACCTGCTCCTGGGAGAGCTCTCCGTCGCAGTACAGGCGGATCATCTCGGCCGTCAATTCTTCGCGCATTGGCCAGCTACTCATTCGTTGAACCGGTCGTCGATGATCGTAGATAAGCGTCCCACCGGGGCTACCCACTTTCCATGTCAACCGCCGCTGCGCCCGGTTTCTTCGGCCAAATCCGCCAACTGATCGGCCAGAATGCTGCGGGCCCGGTGAAGGCGGCTCATGACCGTACCAATCGGAATGTCCTGAATCTTCGCGATCTCTCGGTACTTGAGCCCTTCGACCCCCCACAACAGCAGCACCGTCCGGTATTCGGGCCGTAAGTCCTCGATCGCGCTCTTGAGACGTTCATCGACGAACTCCCAATTCAGGCTGCCAAGGTCCCAAGCCGGGGCAGGCTCGTCCGGTCCCGGAGTGTCCGCAATCGCGCCGTGCAACTCATCGACCGGAACCGGGACGCGCTTGGCCGTCGCCAGGCGCGTGTAGAAGACGTTGTGCAGGATCTTGAACAGCCACGGCCGAATGCCGCCACCCCGCTCCTCGAAGCGGTCCGCGACCCGCAGCGCCTTGAGATACGTCTCCTGCACAAGGTCCGATGCTTCGTTCGGATCACGCCCGAGCTGCATCGCCATGCGAAAGACGGCATCAAGATGCTCCAGGGCCAGGCTCTCGAATTGTTCGCGATTCACTGCAGTATCCAGATTGGAGCGACACCAGGCACGCATCATCCGCGGTCGGAGGGTCTCTGGCAAACGGCCAGGCCGACCGACGGTTTGTACGTGGTGCGTCGGGACTGATTTCAGCATTCGACCGTACAATGGCCGACCATGCCCAAGCGCATCTACATCACCACGCCCATCTACTACGTCAACGACAAACCCCACATCGGCCACGCCTATACCACTACGGTTTGCGATGTCTATGCGCGGTTCATGCGGTTTGCCGGCTGGGATGTCTTTTTCCTCACGGGCACGGATGAGCACGGCCTGAAGGTCGAGAAGTCGGCGCAGGCCCGCGGCATTTCTCCCCAGCAGCTTGCCGACGAGAACGCCGCCGAGTTCCGGCGGGTGATGTCGCAGCTGGGCTTGACCTTCGATGACTTCATCCGCACGACGGAGCCTCGCCACGTCGAACAGGTACAGGCGATGGTCACAAAGCTGCTCGACACGGATGCGGCGTACCTCGGTGAGTTCGAGGGCTGGTACGACGAGGGCCAGGAGGAGTACCACACCGAGACGAAGGCCAGGGAACTCGACTACAAGAGCCCCGTGAGTGGTCAGCCGCTGGTCCGCGCTAAGGAGGACAACTACTACTTCCGCCTCAGTGCGTTCCAAGAGCCTCTGGAAAGGCTGTTCCAGCAGCAGCCGGATTTTGTGCGCCCTGCGGCGCGGCGCAACGAGGTGCTCGGCCGGTTGCGCGAGGGCCTTCAGGACGTCCCCATGAGCCGGACCAATTTCACCTGGGGCGTGCCCATGCCGAACGATCCCGGCCACGTCATCTATGTCTGGATCGATGCCCTGATGAACTACATCACCGCCTTGGGGCTGGGCGAACCGGACAGCGACGCCTATCGCCAGCGCAGCAAATACTGGCCGGCGACCTACCACATCATCGGCAAGGAAATCCTCTGGTTCCACGCCGTCATCTGGCCGGCCATCCTCATGGCCCTCGATCTGCCGCTTCCAAAGTGCGTCTACGCACACAGCTTCTGGATCCGCGAAGGCCAGAAGATGTCCAAGTCGCTGGGCAACTTCATCGACCTGACAACCATCAAACAGTACGTGGACAGGTACGGCCTGGACGCCTGGCGATACTACATGGCGACCCACGGCCCGCTCGGCGCCACGGACGCGGATTTCAGAGCCGATCACTTCCATAGCGTCTACAACACCGACCTGGCGAACACCCTGGGCAACTGCGCCAGCCGAACCGCTGCAATGATCAACAAGTACTTCGACGGCTTCGTGCCGGCCGAAGCCGGTCCTGACGAGTCCGCCGACGGCGGACGAGGAAGGTCCGGGTCGCCGACGCCGAATGAGGAACGCCCGGATCGCCTGCGCATGATGATCGCCGATCACGACTGGCCGGCGATTACGAAAGAAGCGGTGAGCTCGAGCACCGCCGCCATGGAGAAGATTGATCTCGCGCGGTCCATTGGCTCGGCGATCGGCCTGGTCCGCAAGGTCGATGCGTTCATCAACCTGACCGAGCCGTACAAGCTGGCCAAAGACCAGGGCAAGCGCGGCGAGCTTGGGGCGATTCTCTATCAGTGTCTTGAAGCGGTGCGCATCGCCTCATTGCTGCTGTGGGCGGTGATGCCGGAAAAGATGAGCGAGCTGTGGAGCGCGTTGGGATTGTCGATTGAACCAGACGCGGGCAAGCTTGCCCAGCTGGCCGAGTGGGGTGGCCTTGAGCCGGGCTGCCGGGTGCGCAAGATCGCACTATTCCCACGGGTTGATACGCTCTGCGTCATCGAGGGCGCAGCCTGAGATCGGCTGATGGCTTACCGGCAGGAGCGCGGGCTCACCGCCGCGCATCTGCGTGCGGGGCTATCATCCAGCCTTGGGCCCAGCAACTACGGTCCTTGTCCAGAGCAAACAAAGGAACACGTGTCATGTCCACTTCGCCGACGCTGGCCGAACCGAAAGCCGACCTCGCCACCGCTCAGCCCGCTGCCGGCGGCGAGATTTCCGCCGAAACGTTGCAGCGCTTCGGGGCCGAGTTCGGGGCAGAACCCGCCTACCGCATCGCCCAGAACGCGGTCACTCAGACCACGGTCGATGACGTGGCGCTGAACCGTTCCGTCGTCACTAGCACCGACCACACCTTCTCGCATCTGCTCGATGATTGGGAGGTCACGAATCAGAAGAAGTCCGGCCGGTGCTGGATGTTCGCCGGCCTCAACCTGTTCCGCGTTGGGGCGATGAAGAAGATGAACCTCAAGGAGTTCGAGCTCAGCCAGAACTACACGCTCTTCTGGGACAAGCTCGAACGGGCCAATTTCTTCCTCGAAGCGATCATCGAAACCGCAGACAAACCGGTCGATGACCGCACCGTGGCATTCCTGCTCGAACGGCCGCTGGATGATGGTGGGCAGTGGAACATGTTCATCAACATCATCAAGAAGCACGGCCTCGTGCCCAAGGCGTTCATGCCAGAGACCGAGAGCTCCTCAAACACCAGGCAGATGAACAATATTCTGCTTGCAACGCTCCGTAAGGGCGCAAAGAAGCTTCGTGATCTACGGGCCAGCGGAGCGCCGATCGAAGCAGCCCGCGCCGCCAAGCTCGAAAT
Organism: Planctomycetota bacterium; assembly: GCA_022566725.1. Lineage (GTDB taxonomy): Bacteria > Planctomycetota > Phycisphaerae > Phycisphaerales > SM1A02 > JADFFQ01. Next base: position 5,876 of record JADFIM010000093.1, on the reverse strand, counting down.
TCTTAAGGTCGTCCACCGCATCCTCTGCATTCACCTCGGCACGCCGCCGGACCGCTTCGACTGGCAGTGGAACGACAAGGACAAGAACTTCCATCGCGACGGCGAGATGACGCCGCAGCAGTTCGCCCAACGGTACATCGAGTTGCCCATCGACGAGTACGTGTGCCTTGTGCACGACCCGCGCGAGACCAGCCCAATCGGCCGAACGTTCACCGTGCAGCACCTGGGCAACGTCGTTGGCGGCGAGATCGTCAAATACCTCAACGTCGAGATCGACCTGATGAGGGACATCGTCATGCGAACGATCATGGACGGCGAGCCGGTGTGGTTCGGCTGCGATGTCGGCAAGATGATGCGCCGCGACCTGGGGATCTGGGACGCCAACCTTTACGAGTTCGACAATCTCTATGGCACGACGTTCGCCGTCGAGAAGGAGGCCCGTCTCAACTACCACCAGACCCTCATGACCCACGCAATGCTCTTTACCGGCGTCGATGTGGTGGATTCCCGGCCGCGGCGCTGGCGGGTCGAGAACTCCTGGGGCGATGAGATCGGCAAGAAGGGCTTCTTCGTCATGAACGATTCGTGGTTTGGCGAACACATGTTTGAGATCGCCGCACGAAAGAGTGCTCTGCCGGCCGACCTGCAAGAAGCGGTCGATCTCGAGCCGATCGTCCTGCCGCCGTGGGACCCGATGGGGTCGCTGGCGCGGTAGCAATTAGCCCCCGGCTTGCCGGGGGTTTGTTGTGTCTTCACGCCAGAATATCCGCCACGCCCAGCGCGCCGAGTAGGCAACTGATAACCCCGTTGAGGGTGAAGAACGCCAGGGCGATCTTGGTCGTGCCCCACCGCCCGACGGTGAGGTGTTCGTAGGTCAACAGCCCGAACATTACGGCGACCCCGATTGAGAACAGCCAGGCGAACCGCGGATCGAGCCACGCCGCTGCGATCAGGCACACCACCGCCGCCGCGTGCAGCCCGCGGCTGACCCACATCGCGCCGCCCGGTCCGAGCTTCATGGGCATACTGAAGAGCCCTTGCTGCCTGTCAATCTCGACATCCTGCAGGGCGTAAATGATGTCGAACCCGGCGACCCAGCACAGCACCATGCCGGCGAGCAGCCAAAGCGCTGGCTGCTGAACCAGGGCCTGCGGCTGCACCGCCAGCGCCGCCGCCAGCGGGCTGATCGCCAACGATGATCCCAGGTACAGATGAGACAGCGAGGTGAACCGTTTGAGCAGTGGATACAGACTCAGCCACGCCAGCACAGGCAGCCCCAGCCCCGCCGGCCACCAGTTGCCGTACAAGACCCCGAACGCCAGGCACACGGCCATGAAGCCCGTCGCGCTACTACAAAGCACCGCAAGCGCCGCCTTCACCGACAGCCGGCCACTCGGCAGGGCTCTGGCCGTGGTCCGCGGGTTGTCCTTATCAATGTGTCGGTCCAGCAGCCGGTTGGCGAGCATCGCCACCGTGCGGGCAAAGACCATCGCCACTACCACCAGCGCCAATTGCCCGCTGAAGCGAGGCCAGACGATCGCAGCGGCGCCTTGAAAGCTTCCGGGGGCCGCCATGAACGCCGCCAGCACGGCGAAGGGCAGTGCGAAGACGCTGTGGTGCAGCTTGATATCCGCCGCAATGACCCCAGCGGTCCGCAGCGGTGTGGGGGCGGCCGTCGCCATGGCCGCCATCCTAGTTGCGATGGCTGGGGCGGTGAGCCGGCCGCAAGGCTCACAGGGCCGCCAGCAGCGACCGGGCTCGTTGCTCGATCGTGTCGAACCGGCCGGCGGCGAGATCGTCGGGATCAAACAGGCTGGTGACGAAGCCCACGGCAAAGGCCCCTGCTTGCAGGTACGCTGCGGCGTTGGATTCATCGACGCCGCTGGTGGGAACGATCCGCAAGAAGGGCATCGGGCCGAGGCAAGCCTTGACGTAGGTCGGGCCGATCCCCGGGGCCGGGAAGAGCTTTTGTAATGAAGCACCGGCGCGATGCGCCCGCAGCATTTCCGTCGGGGTGTGGGTGCCGGGCATCATCGCCACGCCAAGTGATCTCGCGGCCTCGATCACCGCTTCATCGACGACCGGCGAAACCAGGAATGCCGCCCCTGCGTCCACCGCTGCCTTCGCGTCGTCCGCGGTCAGAACCGTGCCGGCCCCGACGACGATACCTTGGCGCTTCGAGAACTCGCCGATCAACTCCAGCGCGCCGGGCGTCGTCAGTGTGAACTCGATCACCTTGAAGCCGCCACGCAGCGCCGCGTCCATCGCCGGCTTCGCCGCCTGGCCAATCGACGTCCGCAGGATAGCAGAGGCTTTGTGCGTGCGAAGGAACGAAACAAACTCTTCAGGCCGCATTGCTGAGGTCCTGCGCGGCCATGGGCGGGCGTGAAGCTCAGTCATCGTTCGGTTGCTTGCCGCCCCAGCGCCAGTTCAGACGATTGAAGAACGTTCCGCCGATGGTCTCGACGCGAACCTCCGGCCAGGCGATCGGGGGGGTCCCTGGTCTGAGCCTCTCCACGATCATCTTCATCATCCGCCCCATCGACGCGATCCGATCAGAGATGGTCATGCGCGGCAACGTGCCGTTGTGGCGCAGCATCAACATGGTCACATCGTCCTCGGCCGGTGCTCCGCCGCGATGGTCCTCCACGGCCTGTAACAGATCGCGAATCAGTTTGTTCGGCTGCTTGGGATCGAGACCTTGGGCGATCTCTAGCAATCCGTCCTCACCAATCTGCCTGCCCTGGGCGTCTCGCGATTCGATGAGTGAGTCAGTGTAGATCAGTACCAGATCATCCCTGCGGAGCCGCACGCCGAATTGCGGGTATCGCGTCGGTTCGATCACCCCCAGCGGTAGGTTGACCGCGCCATCATCGTTGCCTTCATGTCGGTCGTGGAAAAGGTGCTGCCATTGTTTCTTGCGCGCTCTATACCACAACGGCCGCGGGTGGCCGGCGTTGCAGGTCACCAGCACTGAGGTTGGCGCCCAGAAGGTCGCGGCAATCGAGGTGGCAAAGCCGCCTTCCCTGCCGATGTGCGCGAACTCGCGGTTCACCGCCTCGACGAAGCGCGTCTGGTCAAGGTAGTTGATGTACCGACGCATCAGCGTGCGCAAATTGTCGGCGATCGCCGAGACGGCCGTCCCATGTCCGCTTACATCGGCGATCAGCATGCGCGTGATCCGGCCGCTAGCGCAATTCGAGACGAAGTGCACGTCGCCGCCGCTCGCGTCGTCCTTGTACGGCCGGCTATAGATCCAGGCATCCAGGCCGGGCATCACCGCGCCGTTGTCCATCGCCTGGTTGCCGCCCCAGACTTCCATGCACTCCATGCGGTGGGTGTCAGGGCTTTGGTCAGTGTCGGCGGCCATACGCGAACTCCCCAACAACCAATACTACTGCCGAGGAAACCACAGGCGGACCCGAGCGGTTCAGTTCAAGCCTTCCGGCGGCCATAATAATCAACCGCATCGCAGGGAGATTGATTCGCACCGATTCGATATGGCAACACGGCACCCGGACCCATCAAGTCCCACGGACGGGAAACCGTGGGCTTGGATTGCTGTTGATACCGGGCGGCGAAGGGCTCAGTACCGGTAGTAGTCAGGCTTGTACGGGCCCTCGACGGGCACGCCGATGTATTCGGCCTGCTTGGGTGTGAGCTCGGTCAGCTTCGCGCCGAGCTTCCCCAGATGCAGCCGCGCAACTTCCTCATCGAGCTTCTTCGGCAGCGTGTACACCTTCTTCTCGTACTGGTCGTGATTGGCATGCAGCTCGATCTGGGCCAACACCTGGTTCGTAAACGAGTTGGACATGACGAAGCTCGGATGGCCGGTGGCGCAGCCGAGGTTCAGCAGCCGGCCCTCCGCCAGGACGATGATCGAATGGCTCTTCATTCCGGGGGCATCGGGGAACTTCCATTCATCGACCTGCGGCTTGATGTTGATCCTCTTGATGCCGTCGATGGCGGCCAGCCCGGCGAGGTCGATCTCGTTGTCGAAGTGGCCGATGTTGCCCACGATCGCGTTATGCTTCATTCGCTGCATGTGCTGGGCGGTGATGAGGTGGAAATTCCCGGTGGCGGTGATGAAGATGTCGGCGGTCTCGACCACATCTTCCAGCATCACCACCTGATAGCCGTCCATGCACGCCTGTAACGCGCAGATGGGATCGATCTCGGTAATGAGCACGCGACACTGTTGTCCGCGAAGCGACTGGGCGCAGCCCTTGCCGACGTCGCCGTAGCCGCAGATCACCGCAACCTTGCCCGCGAGCATAACGTCCGTGGCTCGCATGATCCCGTCCACCAGCGAGTGCCGGCAGCCATAGATGTTGTCGAACTTGCTCTTGGTCACCGCGTTGTTCACGTTTATCGCTGCAAACAGAAGTGACCCAGCCTGCTGCATCTGGTGCAGGCGGTTGACGCCCGTGGTGGTCTCCTCCGAGACTCCCCTGATCCGCTGGGCCATCGTCCGCCAGAAGCTCGGGTCTTGCTGGCGCACCGCGCCAAGCAATCGCAGGACGATGCCAAGCTCGTCGGTCTCGGCCGATTCCGGATCAGGCACGGAGCCGGCGTTGTCGTACTCGACGCCTTGGTGCACCAGCAGCGTGGCGTCGCCGCCGTCGTCGAGGATGAGGTTCGGCCCCTCTCCGCCCGGCCAGCGGAGGGCCTGGAACGTGCACCACCAGTACTCGGGGAGGGTCTCGCCCTTCCAGGCAAAGATCGCCGGCCCCTTGGGTTCATCAGCGGTACCACCCTTGCCAGCGACCGCCGCAGCGGCGGCGTGGTCCTGGGTGGAGAAAATGTTGCAACTGGCCCACCGCACCTCGGCTCCCAGCTCGATGAGCGTCTCGATCAGGACCGCCGTCTGCACCGTCATGTGCAGCGAGCCGCTGATCCGCGCGCCGGCCAGTGGCTTGGAGTCGGCGTGCCGTTGCCGCAGGGCCATCAAGCCGGGCATCTCATGCTCAGCCAGCTCGATCTCCTTGCGGCCGAAGGCGACGGTCTTCGACGACAGATCAGCAACCTTGTACGGCAGGTCCGAGAAAAGCGGCAGGCCTGTATCGAGGAATGTGCCAGCCGACGTTACGGGGGAGGAAAGGGCGGTCATCATGCGTCTCCGGGGCGTGGAATCTGGAGGTCCGGTTGCTCTATCGGCGTTTGAACTACACGGTTTACGCCGATGTCAAGCAATCGCACCGTATTCATCCATCTATCCGAATGAACAGATGAATAATATCCAGGCCCCGCCTGCCTGTCAAGGCCGTCAGCGACAGTGGAGGTGTTCAACGCAGGTTGAGGGAATCGGACGGCCAAGCCGCGGAGAGATAAACAAATGGTGAATAAACCGTTGCAGCGCGTCGATTACTATAGTATAGTCAGACAGTCGGATATTCTGATAGCGCGAGAATCTGATTCTCCGATCGAGAGGTTTCGCCATGGAAATTCTCACCACCAAGGTTGGCAAGCGAGGCACCATCGTCATCCCCTGGCTCATCCGTGATCGCCTTGGCCTGGAGCAGGGTACCCTGGTGATCGTCGAAGAAAAAGATGGGGCGGTCATAATCAGGCCCGCCGTTGCGGTACCGGTGGAGGAGTATTCTCTGCGTCGCAAGGCGGAGTTGTTGTTGAACAATGCCGTCGATGAGCAGGACTACGCCCGGCTACGGGAAGAGGTAGAGAGAATGGGCTTCGAGCCGGATGACATACCTCACCAGAGGCCATAGCGGCGGGGCGCATGGATTGGTGTACCGTGCATTCCTTGACGCGAACATCCTCTGGTCGGCCTCGTATGGCGAAAGGCCCGGAGTGGGGCGACTATGGAGGTTTGAAGATGTTGAACTGTATAGCTCGCAATACGCAGTTGAGCAAGCACG
>JADFIM010000092.1 GCA_022566725.1 Planctomycetota bacterium | reverse complement strand
TTGGCGCCTGAGACGTGGAAATCACTGAACGCCGACGACTGGTTCACCCAGATCTGGCCGGTGAGATTGCATGACAATGCCACCCCGGCCTCGGCGGTCGCGTCCTCGGCCTGTTTGAGAACCTCCGAGAGAGTCGAGTAGACGGCGCAGGTGATGGCCCCGAGCTCCCGTGCCGCCTTCGCCGCCAGCTCGATGCTCTGGCCGGTGCCGTCGGTCGCGATGATGTAGACGATCGGGCCGAACATCTCGCGCATGTAGAGGTTCTCTTGCGACGCATCAACCTTGAGGATAAGCGGTGAGCGCACGCGCGCCTCCGGGAACGCCTCGTTGGCCACCGACCCCGATTCGCGCAACACCTCGCCGCCATCGGCCTTCGCCTGGTCGATGCGCCGCAGCGTCTGCTCGTTGTGGATCGCGCCGAGGATCTCGGCTCCGCGTTTCGGATCGCCTAGCAGCCAGTCGACGGCGCCGACGATCGCCTGGGCGACTTCATCGAAGCTCAACGACTTGCCGCCAACATCAACTCCGGTCTTAGGAATGAAGATGTTCTGGCTGGTGGTGCACATTTGCCCGGAGTAGAGGCTCAGGGTGAACGCGATGTTGCCGGTCATCGCCTTGAGATCATCGGCGCTGTCGATGATGATCGAGTTCACGCCGGCCTTTTCCGTGAAGACGACGGCCTGCCTGGCGTTGGCTTCGATCCAGTCGCCGAACTCCGACGAACCCGTGTAGTCCACGATCCTGACTTCCGGCCGGGTCACGAGCGGCTTGGTGATGGGATCGTCATGGCTATCGGCGGCAAGCGTGACGAGATTCGCATCGAACCCCTGCTCCTTGAGCACATCGCGCGCGATCTCGACGGTGATGGCCAGCGGCAGGATCGCGCCGGGATGCGGCTTGACCACCACCGCGTTGCCCGTCACCAGACTGGCGAACAAGCCGGGGTAGCCGTTCCACGTCGGGAAGGTCGAGCACCCGACCACGACCGCGACCCCGCGAGGCACGATCCGATAGCGCTTCTCTAAGGCTACGACATCAGTCTTGCTGACATGCTTCTTCCAGGTCACGTGGGACGGGCAGCGCGTCATCTCCTGGTAGGCGTAGGCAATCGCTTCCAGGGCACGGTCTTGAGCGTGCGGCCCGCCGGCCTGGAAGGCCATCATGAATCCCTGACCGGTGGTGTGCATGACCGCGTTGGCGATCTCGAAGCTCCGCTGGTTCAGCCGGTGGAGAATCTCCAGGCAGACGCCAACACGTTCTTCGATGCTCGCTTTGCGCCAACCCGGAAGGCCCGCCTGCGCCGCCGCTAGCAACCCATCGAGATCAGCCTGGGGATAGGTGATGCCCAAGGCCATGCCGTAGGGCGACGCTTCTGTGCCCACCGTGCCGACGGTGCCGGGTTGGTCAAGCTCAAACAACTTGTTGAGGCGGGCTTGGAAGGCCGCCCGGCCGTCGGCCTTGGCGGTTTCGCCGTAGATCTTGCCGCTGGGCACTTCCGGGTACGCGCTCCAATAGGTGCGGTCCCCGATGGCGGATACGGCACCCTCGAGGGTCTTGCGATGACGCTCAAACAGCTGATGGCTCACTGGCGTTGGTTCCTTATCACACCGTCGGATTCCGCCCGGAGGCTCCGCGGTGCGTACCGTTTGTCAGGCACCACGAACCTCGGGCCTCGACGCGTATGGTAGATGAACCTGCCCGGCGATGCACATTCGCCCAGTTCCAGCCGCACTGCGGGCCGACCCGGCCCCACGGCAAAGCCGGTTGTCCGGGCCTGCCTCGATCGGTAGGCTCACCCAAGCGGTTCCACTACGACCATGAAGAGAGGATTGCCAAGAGCATTGACGGCAAGGAACCTGTGGTCGGGCCTGAGATCACTGGGCACCGTTGCGCTGGTGGTCATCGCGCTGGTCTGGATCCGATACGACGCGGCGACGGCGGATACCTTGATGCGGCCACCGACCGGACCGTCCCCCGCCCTAGCTGTAAAACCAGAGCCTCGCCTTGCCGGCCAACCGACTCCTGGCGTTGCGCAGCCGGGCCAGTTGCCGCGACCGACCACTGCGGACGGCTATGTCCCCGACCAGCAATGCGCCGCCTGTCACGGCCAACTGTACAACTCCTACCAGCACGTCGGCATGGCCAGATCGTTCTCCCGGCCGCGCCCCGACAACATCATCGAGGACTTCGAGAACAACCGTTACTTCCACGGGCCGTCCAAGAGGCACTACGAGATGATCCGCCGCGACGACACGTTCGTCATGAAGCGATATCAGCTCGATGAAGCAGGCCGGCCTATCAACGTCCTCCAACAAGAGATCGACTGGATCATCGGATCGGGCTCGCATTCCCGCGGGTACCTCTATCAGACGGAGGCGGGCGAGCTCTACCAGCTGCCGATCGTGTGGTACACGCAGAGCCAAAGTTGGGGCATGGCGCCGGGATACGACAATCCCCAGCACGACGGCGTGACCCGCCCCATCACCCGCGAATGCATGTTCTGCCACAACGCCTATCCGCAGGTCCCCCCTGGGAGCGACCGCTATGGGCAACCGCACCTTTTCCCGAGGGACCTGCCGCAAGGGACGGGATGTCAGCGCTGCCACGGTCCCGGGGCGGCGCATATTCGCCTGGCTAACGATCTGAACGTCCCGTTAACGGAGGTTGTCGCCGCGATCGTCAATCCAGCCCGTTTGGCGGCGCCGCTGCGCGACGACGTGTGCTTTCAATGCCACCTTCAGCCGACGAGCAAGCTGACCAGTCTCGTCCGCCGCTTCGGCCGAGGCGACTATTCCTATCGCCCAGGCCAGCCGCTGAGCGACTACCTCGTGCACCTGGACTTCGACGATCCCCGGGATCGTTCCGACCGCTTCGAGATCAACCACCATCCGTACCGCCTGCGTCAAAGCACCTGTTACACGGCAAGCGACGGCGCATTGAGCTGTCTGACTTGTCACGATCCGCACCGCAAGGTCACGCCGACGGAGGCCGCCGGCTATTACCGCGCTCGATGTCTGACGTGCCACGCTCTTGACGACTGCGCCCGAGTGGAAATGGGAATCGTCTCCTCCTCAAGGCCGGATCGGCGAGGCCAGGACGCTGCCGCGGGCAGCGACAACTGCATCGCCTGCCACATGCCCAAGCGCCGCACCCAGGACGTCGTGCACGTGGTGATGACGGATCATTTGATTCAACGCCGGATAACGGGTGATCCCCTCGCGAGGCTCGCTGAGACGCCGCCGCGACAAGGTGCACAGGTCAAGTTCTACTGGCCCCATCGTGCACCGCCGGCGCCCACTGGGTCGATGTACCGCGCGATGTCCGCCTCGGCCGACGGCGATCTCTCGGCCATCGACGCGCTACAGGCTTCAATCGCCGCGGCATCACCCCAGGCGCTGGAGCCCTACGCCCAGCTCGCCACGGCCCAGCTGCGCGCCGGGCGATTCGACGACGCGCTGACCACACTTGCCCCGATTGTGCAGCGCGACACCGGTTCTGCCATCGCCCTGGCCAGCGCCGGCGTGGCCCTGGCCGGGCTGGGGCGCAGCGGCGCGGCTGTCGAAAAGCTGTCCAAGGCAGTCGGGCTTTCACCGATGGCTGCGAACACGCGTTACAACCTCGCCATCACCTACGCCAGGCTCGGCCGCACCGATCAAGCTCTCGAACAGTACCGCGAGGCGCTTCGACTGCGTCCAAACTACGCGCAAGCGTGGCTGAATCTCGGCAACGCGCTCGCCCGACAAGGCCAATACCGCGAGGCCGCGGACGCCTTTCGCCAAGCCTGGGCCATCGAGCCGAACCTGACGCCGGCCGGGCTGAACCTGGGCGCTGCCATGCGCTATCTCGGGAATTGGAAGGAGGCGGTCCGCGTGTGGCGGCACGGCGCTGATCTCGCCCCCGGCCACCCCGGCATCGCGTTAGAGCTGGCCCTGGCCTATCTCATCGGTGCGGATGCGTCGATCCATGACCCGGCCGAAGGCCTGCGCTATGCCCGCGCGGCAACCGAGGCAGAGCCGATGACGCACCAGCCGGTCACTGCCCTGGCGGTTGGATTGCTGCTCAACGACCAGGCGGACGAGGCCATGGCATCCGCCCGCCTCGCTGAACAGTTGGGCGCGGACGTCCCGACCTGTCTGCTGATCATGGCCCTGGCCCAGCACGCCTCGGGTGACACTGAAATCGCCGAGGAAACCTACCAGCGAGCCCGCACCGCCCTCGCCCGGCAGCCCGGCGGCGACCGTGTCCGCGCGGCGCTTGTCGAAAAGTCCGCTTCGGTGTTTGTGGTGCATCCGCGTTAGGTCGCTGCGCCGCTTCGCTGCGCTGTCAGCTCGGCCGGAGCAAATCGAGTGCCGACATCAACGGTCGACAACGGGCGACGACCCGCTGGCAGCTTGCATCACGTGCCCGTCCGCCGGCATGCCCCGCGGCGACCAGGGCGCGATCACGGGTTGCGAGCCGATACTTCGCTGCTCCCAGGCGTCCAACATCGGTCCGGGCGAAAGTGTTCCAACCACCAGAACATCGGCGACGCCTTCGTCGTCCACCAGTTCCACGCTCAGCTCTTGGAGCGCTTGGCGAACCACCCAGGCGTTCTTGCCCTCGTTCACGACAGCCACCCGAGTGCTCGCCGCGAGCATGGGCGACCGAGCGAGTGCTTCGCGGACATGGGCCAGACCCGTGAAGCGATCGAAAACGTCTCGCGGCATGGGCCGCCTCGGCTGCCGGTCGATCGTGGCGAACAGTTCTCGAAGCCCTTGGAGATAGCCGGATTGGGCGGACTCATTGTGCGCAATGTGACCGTAGCGAACAATCGTCTCGCGCAGCTGCTCGGCGCGCCAGCTATCGGGGGCGTAGCGCTGCGCGATCCAGCCGTTGTTGCGGACCAACCGAGACAGAATCACATTCAGGTCACGCCCTGCGGCAACCTTTTCGTGGCGGACGCGGAACCGCTGATCGTGCACGATGCGATGCCCCGCCAGCAGCAGCTTCGCACAAAGGTCGTACTCCTCCGCATAGTAGTGAAAGGCGGGGTCGTACCCGCCGACGTCAAGGAACGCCTGGCGGCGAATCGCGACGCCGCAGCCAACGAACACCTCGGGCAAACCACCGGCCTCGCGCCGTCCGTCGGGAAGTGTGATATCAGCGCCGATGGCGGCGACGTTGGGCCCAGCCTCCGCCAGAACCTCGACAAACCCCATATCGAGCGGATAGGAATCGTCATCAAGCATGATGAGCCAGTCGCCGCGAGCCCGGCGAGCGGCGACATTGCGCGACGCCGCGGCCTGGTTGGAGGCCAGTCGAATCGTTTGAACCGTCAGGCCGTTTGGAAGCTCACGCGGGAGGCTTGCCGGTGATTCGGACGCGTTGTCCACGATGATGACCTCGGCGCCGCCGAGCCGCGATTGGTCGTCACCCGAGAGTTCACCGAGCGCCGTCAGGCTGCGGGCAACTTGATCCGGGCGATCATGCGTGGGCAGGATGTAACTGATCACGGGGTCTGCTCACCATGGAGGCTTGAGGCTGAGCGGCACAGGTCAGCTGTGTCGCGCAGAGCCGGCGAGCACCTTGGCGGAGCTCGGCAGCACCAATGACCGCATTGCCGAGCCTCTGTGACTGTGCGGCCGCCGCGACGCTGCCGAGAATAGCCGCCAGCGTGAGTGAGCCGCCGACGATGCGGGTGAGGGTCGCGGCCGCCAGCAATGCGTCACCGCAACCGAGCTGATCGACGGGGTATGGCACCAGACTCGGCACGTGCTCCGTCGCCAGCCTGGTCTGCCAATCATCGGGACTGAGCTTGGTATGGGGCGGGCAATCAAAGGCGATCAGGCCTTCGCCCCCGAGCGTGACGATGGCGGCCTTAGAGGCCGTCTGGTGCAGCAGCTTCCACACCACGGCGGTCAGGCCATCGTCGAAATCGTGAAGCGCCTCGCGAATCTCCGGCTCGCTGGGGCAAAGCAGATCCATCTGACGCATGGCCAGCAGATTTGACCGCCGCCCACTCACGTCTCCGACGAGCAAGTCCACTCGCGGACGAATCGTTCGGCAAAGCTCGGCCATGGATCTCGACGTGAACAATCCCTGGCCGAAGTCGGCGACGATCACCGCGTCGCTCGTCTTCGCCGTGTCCTCGACGAGTTCGGTCAACTGCCGCTGCCGGGACGCGTCAAGCGTCACCGGCTCACCAAGATCGAGCTTCATCACCTTTGAGGACCCGACGAGGAACCGCTGCTTCTCAATGATGGATCCCGAATGTCGAATCGCCTTCATTTCGATGCCCGCCCGAGCCAGCCGCTCGTGAAGCTGCTCGGACTGCATCGTGGTCCCCAAAGCGGTGATGAGGGTGGGGCAAGCGCCCATCGCGGCGAGGTGCTTGGCGATGATGGCCGCGCCCCCGTCGAAGCTGCGATACTCTAGGGGCCGAAGCGTCATCAACGGCGCTTCGCCAGCCACCTCCGGTCGATCGCAGATCACATAGGTATCGATGATGATCTCACCGACTACCACAACGCGCCGGCCCAGAAAGGAATCGAGGAGACTATCGATGGACGCGCGGTCCACGCACTGCTGCTGGATGAGCTGCCGAAACCGGCTGTGAGCGGGATCGGCGGTCTGCTCCATGGCCGCAATCAGGGCCGAGGAGCTGAACACGACATCGCCGGAGGTGAACACAAGGCGCCCGCCGTAGCTCTCCACAGCCTCCTTTTCCGCCGCGAAGCGCGGATCGCGGTTGTCTTCGTACTCGCGGCCCTTGACGTAGACATCGGGGCGGATGACCCGAAGGAGGTTCTCGGCGGTCGGATCAGGGTTGACGGCGACCCAATCCACGCAGTCCAGGGCGGCCAGATTCTCCGCCCTCAGCTCCTGGGGGATCAGCGGCCGGCCAGTACCCTTGTCCACGATGGAGTCGCCGCTGATGGTGACCAACAGGCGATCGCCCATCTTGGCGGCGTGCTGGAGATGCCGGACATGGCCGGGGTGAACGATGTCGAAGCAGCCGTGGCAGAGCACGACGGTCTCGCGGGCGCGTTGGGCCGACCGGACCAGCGACTCGGACTCGCCGAGCGTGACAATCTTTGTCATCCTGCCCACGCTCCCTAGATCGGCCATCCGCACTGCCGGAGAGGAGTTTCAACGACCGTCGGGCGTCGGGCGATGACGGCGATCAAGCCATCCCCATCGGCGGCACCGGGATCGGTGTTTATTCGCGACCAGACCGCAGCCAACGGCGTTGAAATGACGTGGTTTTCGCCAGGGTTGCCCGGCGGCGTGCCGATACACACTTTCGATGGTGAAGTCAGACGTCTGCGGCGAACATCGCCCGGCCCCACCATCCACGGGGACGACTCAGGCAGACCAAAGAAGCGCCTTGGTGGCGCTATGGCACAGCGGGCAGCGGTATCGCTTCCTCGACCTGGGGTATCGGTATCTCTCAGCCGTAGCGAATGATCCACAAATCAGCCTGGAGGTGCTCAAGGCTCTGGTGGCGATCGGCCTGGGCGGGCCGGCCCGGGAGCTGCTCCAGCACCGCCAGGACCTGGAGGCGGCGGGGCTGGACATCGACCAGCTCCGTAGAAACCTGGCGTCGGTCCCGACCGGCCGAGTGCCGTGGGAGAAGCTTGCAGCGCAGTTCGAATCGAATCTGGCTGCCCTGCGGGGAGATCGGCCCGATCTGCTGGGCCAAGAGCAGGACATCCGTCAATCACTGCAAGGCCTCCAGCTGTTCCGCAGCTCCGAGGGGTTGTGGCACCTCTCGCAGCGCGAGCCGGGGCAGTTGCGGCAATGGATGCCGGCCCTGACCGACTCGTCAGAGGTGCCCACCATGCAGATTCCGTTGGATGCCGCCGGGCCGTCGCCAGTGGTGATCGGCATCGACCTGGGCCTGCTCGTTGAGCGAGTTCATAGCGCCACGCAGCCGGACGAAGGCGCCGCCGCGATCGCGTTGATCGTCGTGGACGATGCGATGCATCGCTTCGCGGCCTGGCTTCATGTCGCCGACCGCACGCCGGTCTTGCGAGATGATCGCGTCCATTTCTTCGTCGGCGGCGACGGGCTGGAACGGTACGAACAGTTCCTGGCAGAGAATGAGGACATCGCGATACCCGATGTCCATGTGGAAGCCGACTGGGCGCGCAGCTTCGGCGCGGAGGTCCGTCAAATTGGGCAGCGGGTCACAACACACCGCAACGAAACATTCTCGGCGCTCACCGCAATACACCAACACCGGGCCCGGCAGCGCGACGCAGCGGCGTGGGCCCGACGCCTCGAGCCGGGGGCCCGGATACTCGGCTTCACCTCGCGGTTCACCACGATGCTTCAGTACTCAATGCGGGACATCGGCCACGCTCTCGAAGAGCTTGGGTACCGATTCGAGCTCATCATTGAGAAGGCGGACCATCGGTCCTCCACCACGCTGACCATTGCCCAGGCGGTGTATGAAGCGGACCCCGCGCTGATTGTCGTCATCAACCACTTTCGTTATGAGCAGCCTGACGCGTTCGGGGCGGTCCCGATCCTGACCTGGATCCAGGACCCAGCGGATCTTGTGTTCTCGAAGAAGACGGGCGATTCACTTGGCGAGCTCGATTTCGTCTGCGGGTATTACCGCAGCCGATGCATCGAGGAGTTTGGGTATCCCCGGTCGCGCTTCTTCAGCGTCATCCTTCCCGTGTCCACCCGAACGTTCCACGACGGACCGGTGGATCCGCAGGATACGGCGCGGTACGAGTGCGACCTCATGTACGTCGGCCATCGTCACGCCGATGTGGCCCAACATCGCCGGCTGTGGTACTCGACCATGCCCGGGAGCGCTCATCCATTGCTCGATAACTTGTATGAGGAGGTCACCGCAATGATCGCGCGCGGCGAACATCTCGATGATCCGCGGGCGCTCGTGGACGGTCTGGCCGGCGATCTCGCGGTGACCCTGCCTGAAGAAGCATCGGAGAATATCGCAAATCTCTACGCCTATCGCCTCTTCGACATCTTGTATCGAGCTCAAACGCTGACCTGGATTGCCCGCTGGGCGCAGCGGACCAATCGCGTATTCAAATTGTACGGCCGCGGCTGGCAGAGCGATCCCGTGTTCGGGCAACACGCGGTCGGCCCGATCGAGCACGGCGAGTCGCTGCGCCGCGCTTACCGTGGCGCAAAGCTGGTGCTTCAAACGCTGCCCGCCGGATTCATGCACCAGCGAACATTCGAAGGACTGGCCAGCGGATCACTGGTCATCAACCGCTTCGCGCCGCAATCGTTCGGCCACATGTCAATTGAACAGTTCGAGCAGGCGCCGAAGGAATCGCTGCAATGGTCATGGGCCGCGTGCATATTCCCCGGACTACCGAAAGTGGTATTCCGCAACGCCGAAGAACTCGAGCACCTCTGTGAACGCCTTCTAGCCGACGAGTCGTACCGCCACGAAGTTCGAACAGAGATGCAAGAGGTCGTTTTGCGCCACTATACGTACACCAATATCCTCGATGGACTTCTCAATGAGATCCGCGATGAGCTCACGGCCGAATCCGGTCGCGTCCAGACTGCTCGATGAAAAAGGTCGATCTCAATGATCTGCCTCGATGGTGTGTCCATGCCAGACGACTTCTCCGCGGTGACCCCAGCATCACGCCTCCGAACCTGGACCGATTCTATGCAGCGAATCGTCTCAGACTTCTCGATTCTCGCGGTGGCCCAGGCGTACCTCCGATGCCGGCCTGTGCTGAGCAGCTCCCTGATGTGGTGGAGCACCGCCTTCTCGGCCGAAGCGTCCACCGAGGCGGCTCAACTCTTTCACTTCGACATGAGTCAGATCAAGTTCTTGAAGGTTTTCATCTACCTGACTGGTGTTTCGCAAACTAACGGCCCGCACAGTTATGTGGTCGGCTCGCATCGCCGGCTGCCGCGCGAGCTG